>DATLXD010000334.1:0-24500 GCA_035575965.1 Pyrinomonadaceae bacterium
TCGCCGACAATCGTTTTTAGTTTGACTTCGACACCGATTTCATTGAGTTTTTCGGTCAGCCAAAGACTGTTTGTATCTGTTTTTGTCGGAGTTAAAAGTTCAGAGCCGATAGCGATTATTTCAGCAGAAAGCATAAGGTTAAATTACGAATTAAAACTGCTGTTTGTGCGTTACAGTCAAGTAAGATAGTTATTGAAGGCTTAATTTTATCGTTCGTAATTCGTAATTTGAAATTCGTAATTGATTTCATTTGTTGTCGTATATGTCGCGCAAAACTTCCGAGATAGGCTGACGATTAGAGAAAGGGTCATTTTTTGAATTTTTCGTATTTCCATTACTTTCGCTTTCTTTCGATTTATTTCCGTTTCCCGTGTTCTGCCAGCCTTCCGCTTCAAAAAGCGATCTGCCGTTTTGTCCGCTTTTTTCACCATTAGTTTTTGTAATACTTTGAGGTGCAGTTGATTCGCCATTAATTTCGGCGAGCTTTTCATTTTGCTTTTTCTGCTCGCTCATCAATTTCTGTTTTTTCTCGTTTGATTCTATTAATTTTACGCGGCTGATTTCTAAAAATGACTTTCCGCGATTGCGTCTGGCGCGTTCGAGAGCGCGAATGGCGGCGGAAGTTTGCGGTGCTTCGGCAGGCTCGCGCTCAATTTTACGCAAAATTTTGACATAGTTTCGCAAATCCGGCGAGGGATAGATATAGGTTGATTCTTCCGCATTTTCGTTTTCGACTATATAGGAAAGATGGTTGACGGCGGATTTGTGGTCGCCGACTTTGTGATAAAGTGCGCCGAGCGTGAAATAAACAAGCGGCGGCGCACCGTTCATTAATTGCAAAATGCGCTCGCCGCGGGCGATAACTTCCTGCACTTCAAAACCGAACCAGCGGCGTTCGTCGTCGCGCAGCAGTTCGTTTGCCGAAAGATAAAACTCGAAAATTTCACGCGCTTCCCCGCGCGAAGGCTGTGAAAAGGTTTTCCACAAAAAATAGGCAAAGATGGCGAAGAAAAATATAACAAACATCGGAAAACCGGCAACCAGCAGCATCGTCGCAATCAAACCGAACGCCAACGCATATTGCGTATTTTCTTTGAGAGAATCGGGAATTTTTTTCTGTAATTTATCGCTCACTGGTTCGTGCGGGAAAATTTATATTTCGCTAAATATTTTTTATTTCAGAGCTTTTAAGTTTCTTTGTTAGATTTATTTTTTGTTTGAGATGTTTCAGCGTTTTCACCATTACCGTTTTCCTCCGCTTTTACATCCGAATTATGTTCGTTCGGGCGACTTGCTTTCTTGGCATCGTCTTCTATTTTCAAACCGAATTCAGCCATCACGTCCATTATTTTTCCGACAATCATCGAAGGCGAATTCAAGACAAAAGAAACTGTTTCACTGAAAGCAATCGCTTCAAAATGAAGCAGGTCGGCAATTTTCTTTTCGAGCGGCAATTCTTCAAACTCCTTGCGGTAAGCGTCGTATTTTTCCTCATCTGCCGGTTTTTCCTCTTCCTTTTTCTTGGTTGTCATAATTACAACTTCTCCCGTTTGTTCAAATTTTGCCTGACACGCGAGGCGTTCCCCGTTTTTTCGCCGCTTTGCCGTTAGATGTTCCTTTTCCGCTTTCGTTGTTTCCGACAAAAGCTCACCGCCTTCCTTTATTCGCATCGCACACGAATCGCTTTCGCCGCGCCTTTCGCAATCGACTTCGATGCCCATTCGCCGCGCCACATCAAATAAATAACTGCCGACCGGGACAACGCCGTTAATATCTTCACGCTCAAATTTCACTTCTACATCCATATATTTTAATTACGAATTATGTTAAAGAAATCAAATTTGTAATTCTTAATAATTCGTGATTTAAAGCCAGGTAATTATCTCAACACTCTTGCAGGCATCACGCGGATACGCGGTTGTGCGCCGGAAGCTGCCGCGCGCGCGTCCATTTTTTGACATTCTTCGCAAAGCCCCAAAATTCTCAACGAATGATGCGTCGGCTTAAAGCCGAATTTTTCCGCCATCGCTACTTGTAGAGATTCGATTTCGGGCGAAAAAAATTCGACGACTTTGCCGCATTCGGTGCAAATCATATGGTCGTGATGCTCGTGATTATAATGATGCTCGTAATAAGTTTTGCCGTCGCCGAAACGGACTTCACGCGCGAGTCCCGCTTCTGTTAAAAGTTTTAGAGTTCGATAAACCGTTGTGTGACCAACGCTCGCATCTTCCTTTTGCACAAGCCAATACAAATCTTCGCTTGAGAGATGCTCTTCGGTGTGCAGAAAAATTTCTAAAATTAATTCTCTCTGCGCCGTGTGCCTTAGACCTGATTTTTGAATGTGTTCGGAGAAAACCTGCTTTTCCTTTTGAAATTTTTCCATTCTTCTCGCCATAAAACTGTAACCGAAAATGTTAGATTTATTTTAACATTTGAGATTCTTTTTAGCTAACGCAATTTTCTCAAGAATTTCCGCAAGTTTTTCCCGGTTCGCGCCTTGCCGTTCGGCTAGATGCGCCGAACGCATCCCAAGTTGCAGATAGACTTCGAGTGTTTCAGGCGAAACATTTTCGCGTAAAATTTTCAAGTGATTTTCAAATGTTTTGACATCAGCCCGCGCAAAAGTTCCGGTCAAAGCCTCAAATGTCTTTTGTGTCTGAAGATTTTCGATGGTGCTTTTAATAAGCGGTAAAAAAATTTCCTTTGCGTCGGCATTTTCCAAACCGCATTTGCTTAACATCTCAGTCGCCGCGTCAACCAGCGCAACCAGATGTCCGCTCGCCGTAACTGCCGAAGCGTGATAAAGCATTTTGTATTCGGTTGCTACGCGAAAGGATTTACCCTTTAAGTCTGCAACGATTTTTTCGGCAATCTCCACGCTTTCCAAATCGCCTTCGACACAAAAATAAGCTGTTTCAAAACGCTCCGCGCCTCGAATTGCATCGCTGATTGAAACAAGCGGATGAATCGAGCCAATTTTGCAGCCCGCATTTTTTAAATTTTGCAAAATATCCGACGAAAGCGAGCCGCTGGTGTGAAAAACAAACGGCTTATTTTCGAGTTTTTTCGCAAGCCGGTTTGCCGCGTTTTCGATTTCATAATCCTGCGTCGTAATTAAAATCGTTTCCGAAGATATTTTTGAAAGCTCGTTTGTAGATAAAATCTTAGGCTTCGGATTGATATACTCGGCAACTCTTCGGGCATTTTCAATTTTTCGCGCAACCAGATTTTCAATCGTATGCCCGCTTCTCGCTAAAGCCAGGGCTAAAGCTCCGCCGAGTCTGCCTGCTCCGATAATTGAAATTTTCATTAAAAGAAATAAATCACAAAGCCGCGTAAAATACAACGCAATTAAAGAAACAGTTTTCGAAAAAACGCAAAAAAGTTGGAAAATAACATTTTTCTTTTAATTCGGGCGGAAAATCTCACAACTATTGAAAATTTCACAACTATTTCAGAAAACCCCGCATCAAAAATTTCGTTGCTTTACCAATAAAGAAAAGTTAGAATCGTAAATATCAATAAAGGATTTTCTATAGGAGAATTTTATGCGTAGAGATTCATTTCGTAAATTTAGCGCGGGGTTTTTGATGCTGAGTTTTTGGCTTGGCGCGATTGTGTTTTATCCAGCGAGTGTTGCGGCGCAGACAAACGCCGAGCAGAAACAAACTAAAAAGGAAAAGAAAGAAAAGAAGAAGGAGAAGGAAAATTCCAAAGCTCAAACTCCGGCACAAACCGGCGCAAATGCTGCTCTTTCGATTAAGGAAGACCCGTCGCAAATCGGCAAACGGAATGTCAACGGCGGTTTTGACAAATTTACCGGCTGGCTCGGCGGCTCAAAAGAACAAGAAGTGGCAATTGGCAGAAAGATTGCGATGGAAGTCGAGCAGCAGGCAAAATTGGTCGAAGACCCGATAGTTACCGAATACGTCAATCGTGTCGGACAAAATGTCGTTCTGCATTCGGACGCGAAAGTTCCCTTTACAATAAAAGTTATCGACAGTGATGAAGTTAATGCCTTTGCGCTGCCGGGCGGTTTCTTTTTCGTCAATCGCGGCTTGATTCTCGCCGCCGATAACGAAGCCGAACTCGCAGGCGTGATGGCACACGAAATCGCTCACGTCGCCGCGCGTCACGCGATGGAAAATCAAGGTAAAGGAACTTTGATGAATTATGGAATGTTAGCGGGAATTATTTTCGGCGGACCGATTGCCAGTACAGTTCTGCAAAACGCGGGCGGAATTTTGGGCGGACTCGCAATGCTTAAATTCTCGCGCGGCGCTGAAGTAGAAGCCGATAATCTCGGCGTTCAATATCTCTACGCCTCAGGTTATGACCCGACGGCAATGTCCACGATGTTTGAAAAGCTCGCTTCCAAAAACAAGAAAAAACCCGGCTCGGTATCAAAACTTTTCTCGTCGCACCCGCAGTCAATCGCGCGCCGCGATGAAAGTCTTTCACTGGTCGCGCGTTTTTCGGAAAGAGAAGAATACGTTATCAGCACTTCGGAATTTCAGCGCGTCAAAGCGCACTTGCTGCGGCTTTCCAACGCTAAATCCGGAGTTACGAGCGACATCGACGAAGGCGAACCCGGCAGACCAACTTTGAAAAAACGTCAACCGGATGCCGATACTACTTCACCGGACGATTCGACAAAAGATTCGAGTTCGGACAAGAAGGACGCACCTAAACTCAAAAAGCGCGGCAGCGAACCCCAACCGAGTCCGACACCGCAGAATTAGGAAAAGGTCAAAAATTAAAAGCGGAAAAGTGAAAAAGCAGGAAAGGGCAAGCGAAAAATAAATCAACGTCTTGCCCTTTTGCTCTTTAACTTTTCTGCTTGCTACTTTTTCACTCTTTCACGTTTCTACTTTTCTACCTTGCCGCGTTTGCTAATCTAGAAGAATTCCCTGAATTCCGACCGGCAAGCTAAATACCGCTTCATTTGTGGCAATTACCATTTCGCCGTTTCTCGTAAAACAAAGACCGACAACATTATAACCAGCCGCGAACATTTCCGCATTTTCTCCGGCGGACGAAATTTTGACGACGCCGTGTCTTCCGTGCAAACACGCGGCGACGTATAAATTCCCTTCGCGGTCAAATGCCAAACCTTGTGGCCTGCCGAGTCCGCGATAAAAAATTCGTTCATAGCCATCCTTGTCTACTTGATGAACAGCATCAAAGCTGGAAAGACCGGGCGCGGTCAGATACAGTTTTTCATCTGTTCCGAAAGCCATATGATACGCGGAAACCGAAGGTTCAAGCACAGCAAATGATTCTGAATCTCCGAAACCCGACACCCGGTAAATCGTGCCGCTTCGGTCGCCGACAAACATCATACCCTCTCGGTCAAAAGCAATTCCGGTGGCAATTCCCAAATCGGAAGCATAAGGCATAACTTCTTCATCGTGATTGATGCGGCAAACTTCGCCGTCCGCCCGCGCCGTTACGAATAACTGTCCGTTTTGGTCAAAAGCAACGCCGGTCGGATTTAATACGTCGGCGGACATTTCATTCATAAACCCATTCTTCTCCAATCGAAAAAGCGTTACGGGAAGTTGCTGCCCGCGCGAGCCTGAGCGCGTCAGAATTATCGAATCGTCCTTTGGGTCAACCGCCGGATTTGCAACCATATGCAAATCGTCCGCGAGTTTTTTTCCGACTACGATGCTTTTCACTTTGCTTCTTTCGCCGCCGCTTTCGAGATAAACTTTGACTTCCACCGTATCGAAATCGTCGGGAACAATCGCCAAAATTCTGGTCGCGGACGCTCCGACCAGCCGCGCCGCCTGTCCGTCAAAAAAACAACCGTATTCGCCGATGTCGCCAACCGTAAAATTTTCACACTCGATTAAAATTTCCCCGCCCGGAATGGCATACGGCGGACTAAAGGATAAAATTCTGCCAGCTTTATTCATTTATTCTCCACATATAGGAACTTTAATTTTACGATGCAACGTCCAAAGTGTCTAACTCACTCAAAATAACTTTTGACGCATTTGTTAGGGAAAAGTTAAAATTTAATCTGGGCGGTTTGGCAAATAACATTCTCCAACATTAAAATCTTTTCACGGGAACCGAATTTTTCCTTTAATACTATGCCATGTAGAATTGACGATTTGCTGCGTTGCCGCCGAAACTTCGTAATACGGAGTGCAGGCGTTTGACAAACCTTTGTTTTACCTTTACTAATTGGGACTTATAACTCAAAAAAACTCTACGCGGCTCGACCAACCCGGACGAATTCCGCCTGCCTCTTGCCAGTTTCCAAAATACTTCGGCAATGACAAAAGAAGAAATGGAAAAAACAAGCGGTGTCGGTTCGGTATCGGATTTAATTTCGAAAACATAAATCAAGTCCAAAGCCCAAAGTCTAAAGTTAAAAATCAATTCAGACTTTGGGTTTTAGACTTTAGACTTAAAAAAACACTTCGCCTTTCGCAACGATAATCGAGTTTCCGCCGATTTTTACTTTCTCAACCGTTTCCTTTTCACCTTTAACTTTCGCAAAAATTCTGCTCGGGCGTTTTATAAAATCGCCTTGCTCAACAGTGAATTCGACATTTTTTTCAATCGTTTCAATCGCGCCGTGATGAACTAAATATCCTGACAACGAACCGGCTGCGCTTCCCGTCGCCGCGTCTTCCGCGATGCCGTCGTCGGGCGCGAAAAATCTGGCGTGGGCACGCGAATCTTTTTCAATCGTTTCAAATGTAAAAGCATAACAACCGATTGCGCCGCGCGCCAGATAAATTTCCGACAAAAGCATCGGATTGATGCGGCAACGACTTAACGCTTCAAGCGACGCGAGCGGAACTGCTAAGGCTTTGATGCCAGTCGAAACCACCTGAATCGGCAAATCTTCACGCAAATCAAAATCCGAAATTTTCAGCCCTAAACTTTCCGCTAATTTTTCGACTTCCCTTTCGTTGGAAACAGGCTCGCTTGCTTCAAACTTCCCTTGCGTCATCACGACTTGAAATGGCTTTTTGTCTCGAAACTCGATTTCGACGGGCAAAACGCCCAATTTTAATTCCTGCTCGATTTTGACAAAACCGTTTTCAATTTGCGGCGTAACGCCAAGCTGCGCCAGTAAATTCCACGTTCCGACAACTGGATGACCGGCGAGCGGTAATTCCTTCATCGGCGTAAAAATCCGCAAACGCCGCAAGGCTTTTTCCGACGGTAAAACAAAAACCGTCTCGCTCAGATTCATCTCGCGGGCAACCGCTTGCATTTCTTCATCCGACAAATTTTTCGCATCGGGAAAGACCGCCAAAGGATTTCCACAAAACGCTTTTTCAGTAAAAACATCAAGTTGATAAAAGCTGTATACGCTCATAAAAAAATTATGAATCAAGTTGTAAAAAATGTGAATTTGAAGAATTACGATTCGAGAATTCGCTTATTTTCAACCGAGCTTTATGATTTACATTTCAAGCAAGCGTTTTATTTTCTCGTTAAAATGCTCGATTGTCTTGACATATAAGCATTTGGGCGTGTAAATTTTAGTTTTATCCGGTTACAAAATGCGATTCTGGATACCAAGCAATGTTTAATGCCTTATTACTCTTTTTTAAAAAGTAATCTCACAATAACTACCGGCAGAAATCAAACGCTTTTGAACCGCTTCGCTTTGTAATAACTATCGGTTTTTCCGCAAAGCCATTATTCTTTGTTTGACCGGACAAAAAGCGGAACTTGTTTTAATTCGTAGCAGCTACTTTTATAAAAGGAAATTAATTTAAATTTATAATGACAAACGAGGTTATAAGCGAAACCGATGAATCACTGAAAAATGAATCTCCGGTTTTTGAACAAACGAACACACCAGCTTCAGGCGAAACGGCGACGGATGAACCGACGGTTTTAGCAGAACAATCAGCGTCTTTAACCGAACAGCCAACTTCGGCGGAAACACCGGTTTCTCCGCCCGAACAACCGACTTCGAGCGACGAGGACTTCGGCTCGATTCTTGAAAAATTCGAGCAGGAACAGACGATTTATCACACGGGCGATTTAGTCGAAGGTAAAGTCGTCGGCATCTCCGACCGCGGAGTTCTGGTTGACTTTGGCTACAAATCCGAAGGTATCGTTCCCGTCGAAGAATTCACGACGGCGACAGGCGATGTTACCGTTAAGCAGGGCGATGATGTGGAAATCGTTATTCGCAGCATCAACACGGGCGATGCGCCGCCGGTTTTGTCCCGTACCGATGCCATCGGTCGCGTAGCGTGGGGCGAAATCGAAAAAGCCTACAATCAGGAAACGCCTGTCAAAGGGCGGGTTTTGGATAAAACCAAAGGCGGTTTAATTGTCGACGTTCTCGGCATCGAAGCGTTTTTGCCCGGCTCGCAGATTGATTCGCGTCCGGTTTTTAATCTCGATTCCTATAAAGGTCAGGAAATAGAAGCCAAGGTTATCAAATTCAGCCGCAAACGCAACAACATCGTTTTGTCACGCAAAGTTTTAACCGATGAAGTCGTCAACAAACAAAAAGCGGAAACGCTCGGTCAAATCGAGGAAGGTTACGTTATCGAAGGAACAATCAAAAACCTGACCGAATACGGCGCATTTGTCGACATCGGCGGAATTGACGGACTTCTCCACGTTACCGATATGTCTTGGGGCAGGCTGCAAAATCCGGGCGACCAATTCAAAGTCGGCGACCATCTGCAAGTCAAAGTTTTAAAGCTTGACCGTCAAAAAGAAAAAATTTCCCTGGGTTTTAGACAACTCATTCCAGACCCCTGGTCGACAGTGATGGAAGTTTATCCGATAAATTCAAAAATTAACGGAACAGTTTCGAGCGTCACAGATTACGGAGCGTTTATCGAACTCGAGTCGGGTGTCGAAGGCTTGGTTCACGTTTCGGAAATGTCCTGGTCGAAACGCTCGCAAAATCCGAAAAGATTTTTGAAGTCAGGTGATGCGGTTGAAGTTCAGGTTTTGGGAATCGATACTAACGACCGCCGCATCAGTCTCGGAATGAAACAATTGCAGGCAAATCCTTGGGAGACGATTACGCAGCGTTACCAAATCGGCTCGAAAGTTCACGGCAGAGTTCGCAATTTAACTGATTTCGGCGCATTTGTCGAAGTCGAAGAAGGCGTTGACGGTCTGGTTCACGTTTCCGATATTACATGGTCAAAAAAAGTTAAACATCCGAAAGATGTTTTGAAAAAAGACCAGGAAGTCGATGCGGTTATCACCGGCATTGACACTGCCGGACAGCGAATGTCGCTTTCGATAAAAGAGCTTACGCCGAGTGCTTGGGAATCGTTTGTCGCCACGCATCGAACGGGCGACATTGTTCGCGGAACTGTTTCACGTTTTGCCGGATTCGGAGTTTTTGTTCAGCTTGGCGAAGAACTAGAAGGTTTATGTCATATTTCCGAGCTTTCCGATGAACGAGTCAACAAACCCGAAGATGTAGTTTCAATCGGTCAGGAGATGGATTTTAAAATTCTGCGAATTGAAAATGACGTGCAGAAAATCGGGCTTTCGGCGCGTGCTGTCGGCAAGGAAGCAGAACCGGCGGTTGATACGAAAATGTATTCAACCGAAGCTAAAAGCGGTATGGCATCGTTGGGCGAATTGATGAATTTGAAGCGCGGCTCAGCAACCGAAGCGGAAGCCGCCGAAGAGCCGAGACTTTCCAAAAAAGAACGCAAAGCCCAAAAAGCTAAAGACAGAGCCGACGAAACAGATTCCGGTTCACAAACGGAAACAGCTTCCGGTGATACCGATTCGGATTCTCAAACAAATGCGGTTTCGGGTGAAACAGATGCTCAATCATCATCCGCAGAAGCCGCATCCATCGAAACATCTGTTGACGAAACTGAAACGCAAGCGGTTGAAGACAAATCTTCCGAAGTTACGGCTCAGGAAGATGCGTCAGAGATTTCAGTCGAAACGAGCGAAACCGTTTCGGAAGATTCAATTGCTTCGTCAAAAAATGAAGCGGCGGATAAAAATCCGCTTGAAGCTGAAACGGCTGATTCAATCGGCACGGAAAGTGAAAAGACAACAGTTGCCGAAAATGTCGCGTCGGACGATTCACCGACAGAAAATGCGCCGGATGATAAGGCTGGAAATTCTGAGTCAAACTCAGATGCGGAAGAAAAATCAGCCAAAGGATAGTCTTTTGAAGTTAAATTTTGCGGTTTAGTGAGGGAGAAGAGATGACCAAAGCAGATTTAGTTGAAAAAGTTTCCGTCGAAGCGGAAATGACTAAAAAGGATGCCGAACAACTCGTCGAAATCGTGTTCGACAGCATCGTCGGCAGCTTAAACAAAGGCGAGAAAATCGAATTGCGCGGTTTCGGCAGCTTCCGCGTGCGCGAGCGCAATGCGCGAAAAGGACGTAACCCGAAAACCGGCGCGGCAGTCAACATTCCCGCCAAGCGAGTCGCCTATTTCAAACCCGGTAAAGAATTGAAAGAACTCATCAATAAGTAGTGAAAAGTGAAGAGGTGGAAATTTTTCGCTTCTCACTTTTCACTACCATCGTCATGTCTGGTTAGCCAAATGTAATACTCATGTTCAGCATTAATTTCAGCTTGCGCGGCAATATCCTCCCATTCTGACTTTGTTTCGGCTTAAACATAAAACATCAATCTCTTTAAGTTATAATTCTGCATAAAAATTTTACTAAGTTAATTTACAGTTTTGGCTTCAGCTTTGTCGGGCTGCTGTGAACGGTCAATGGCTTCGTCCTCGACTTCGCCGCCAAGACTTATCGGAATATCGGCGGGATTTGAGAAGCGAAAACCGAGTTTCGGGGAATCAAAGTTGCCGGAAACAAATGTTTTTGCTGCAGAAATCGGCGGAACGTAGCCAGGATAATCTATGCGAGAATGGTAAATTGCTACCAGAGATTTAATCATTGATTCGCGGATTTGTGTCAGTTCACGAAGCGTCACATCGCACTCGTCGAGCTGGTCGTCCGAGATAATCGCGTCAATTATTTTGGTTACGATATAACGGATGTTTTCCGGTATCGGCTCGCTCAGAGAACGCGCCGCCGCCTCGCAAGAGTCGGCAATCATCATAATCGCCGATTCCTTAAATTGTGGTTTCGGTCCCGGATAACGAAAATCATTTTCGGAAACTTCTTCGTCTGGGTGGGCTTCGGCTTGCGCTTTTTTCAGGAAATAATGCAAAGTGCGCGTACCATGATGCTGCGCGATAAAATCAATAATCCGGGTGGGCAAATTCATCTCCTTACCCAATTTTATGCCGTAGGTTACGTGGCTGACGATAATTTTTGCGCTTTGCGCCGGTCTCAGGCGGTCGTGCGGATTCGTTCCCGACTGGTTTTCAACGTAATGCTGCGGCGCGGCGGCTTTGCCAATGTCGTGGTAAAGCGCGCCGATTCTTGCGAGAAGTCCGTTTGCACCGACGACGCGGCAGGCTTCTTCGGCAAGCTGACCGACGGCGTGCGAATGCTGGTTCGTTCCCGGCGCGCGCATCGCCAATTCTCCGAGAGCGGGTAAATCAGCGTTTGATAATTCCAACAATTTGACATCGGTTAAAATACCGAAAAAGTTTTCGCACATCGGAAGAAAAACGGCTGTGACTGCCGCCGTAACAAGTCCGCTTGCCAAACCACAGCCGATTGCTAATAAAACCGTATTCAAAATAAACGGCTGCTGCGTATAACCGATGATGGCGACGGCAATCATCGCGCTTGACAGACCGACCAAAGCGCCTGCGACGGTTACCGACTGGCGGCTGCGGTATCGTCCAATGCCGTAGACTGCAACGGCTGAAGAAATCGCCGCATAGAGTGCAAATTCTAAACCTCTGGGCGCGAGCAGACCGGCAAGCAGTGATACGAACAATCCGGTAAAAAGCGCGGTGCGACGGTCGGCAAGAAGCGTCATCAAGAGGCTTCCGAATGCAAAAGGAATCGCAAACGCCCACAAAGACGAATCATTGAGCGGTGCTTTGACGTTCTGCGCGGCGGTAAAATCGGCAAGGCGGAAAAACACTGCCATCAGAGCCGTCTCGCCCAGCACAATAAAACCAAAAAGCGCAAAAGTTTTTTGTTCGGAAAGAATCAGACGCGAAACGACTCCGCGATTTTGGATGTATTTCCACGCCACCCAAAATAGTGCTGAAACCAGCGCGAGCAGTCCAAAAAAACGATTATATTGGCGGGTCGAATCGGCGTAATTGCGAATGGCGGCGATTTGCGACAGCGCGTTTGCCGTCACGGTGTCGCCTTCGCGCAAAACCGTCTGCCCGCGTTTAAGCGATATTCGTAACGGCTCGATTCCTCTTGAAAAAATGTCGCGGGCATTTTCCGTCTGCACGCTGTCATAGACGATACTCGGCTGAACGAGCGGCGCAAGTGCGGTATTGAAAGCCTCAATTTCCGTTTCGGAGAGACTGCGAATTTGTCTTAAACCGCCGTTTAATTTTTTTCGAGACTCGGAAAGCGTCGTCAAACTGCTTTCCGGCATCTTGACAACCGACTGCTGATTCGGTTTCTGGCGGTCAATCAGACTGATCTCAGTTTGAAAATACTGTCTGTCCTTGTCGTCGTAAATTGAGCCTTGCGCGTTTTCGCGCAAAACCCTCGTTACCGCTTCGAGTTCGTTTGAACTGAATTTTCGGGCAGCAAAAACCTTGCCGAGTTCCGCGCCGCCTTCGCCCGTCCACTGCGCCTGCGTTTCGTTTTTGGTGTTGACGTTCGTTTTGGAATTTTCAGTTTTGGTATTGATATTAGTTTTGGAATTGGTGTTTAGATTTTCGGCTTTCCTTTGCAGATTTTCCCAAGCGGAACGAAAATTCTGCACGGATTCTTCGGCGCGGTTCGATTCAAAGCGGAAAATCGGACGTACCGATTCTCTGATTGCCTGAATGTTTTTCTCGGTTTCCGCTTCGTCCGTTACGCTAATATCGCCAGGAGAAATCACGCTTTCTCGGGCAATATCGCCTTCCTTGTATTGCTCAACCTTTGAACGCAGAAACGGATTATTGATTAAAAAAGCGGTAATTAAACAGAGCAGAACAAATCCAATCCAAAACTTTTGAGTTTCGGACCACCTTGAAAAAGGCTGAGAAAGGTACTTCACAGCCTTTTTACGCATTTTTGAAAATGACGTTTCCAAATCTTGAAGACGCTTACTCATTTCGATTTTAGATTTTGGATTTTGGATTTTGGATTGAAAACAAATTCATATCACAAAATTTATTTTAATTGTTAACTGATAACTGCTGATTGCTGACTGCCAACTGCTTAAAATCCTTCGCTAAAAATTCTCCGATTTTTTCAAGTAATGGTTTTAATGTTTTGGGTTGAATAGCTGAAACTGTAACACTTTCGCAAGATTTGTCAAACAATATACTTCTTTCCAGTGCCTTTAGGGAAATTTCGTCGAGCAAATCCGCCTTATTTAGAATGATAAGGCGCGGAATGTCATTTAATTTGAGTTCGTGCAGAATTTTGTCAACCGATTCGATTTGCGCCAAGGCTTGCGGGTTTGACGCATCAACCAGATGAACGAGCAAATCGCTGTCGCTGATTTCTTCTAAAGTAGCGCGAAAAGCCGCAACCAGGGCTTCCGGTAAATCGCGGATAAAACCGACCGTGTCGTTGATAATAATTTCCTGCTCGACCGGCAGACGCAAGCGGCGCGATGTCGGGTCGAGCGTCGCAAACATCTTCTTTTCCACATAAACTTGGCTGTTGGTCAAGGAGTTTAAAAGCGTAGATTTCCCTGCATTTGTGTAGCCGACGAGCGAGATTATCGGCAGGTTTTGATTGAGCCGATTTTTTCGGCGTTCCTGACGTTGACGGCGCAGATTTTCAACTTGTTTTTCGAGATGCGAAATTTTATCACGCACGCGCCGACGGTCGGTTTCGAGTTTCGTTTCACCCGGACCGCGACCGCCGATGCCGCCCGCCAGACGCGAAAACGCCGGATTTTGCCCTTGCGCCAGACGCGGCAGCAAATATTTTAATTGCGCGAGTTCGACCTGCAATTTTCCTTCGTGCGATTGAGCGCGTTGCGCGAAAATATCCAAAATCAATTGCGGACGGTCAATCACTTTTAAGTCGGTAGCTTCGGAAAGAGAGCGCACTTGCGCGGGCGAAAGTTCTGCATCAAACACAATTAAATCTGCTCCCAGACGCATTGCGCGAATCAGTAATTCTTCTAATTTACCGCGCCCCAAAACTGTTTTCGGGTCAATCTTCGGGCGACGTTGAATAATTTTATCTAAAACAACCGTGTCCGCCGACAGGGCGAGTTCTTCGAGTTCTTCGAGTGATTCTTCCGCTTCGGACAAATATCCAGTCGTCACGCTCACCAAAATCACGCGGTCGCGGTTTGTCTGGCGGTTTCGCGCCGTTTGGCGGTTTCGCGCCATTTCGTTTTCCAGCGAATTGATAAGCTGGATAAAATTTGTGTCGAGATGCGACGGAATCTGTGGTTTCAGAAATTCATAAGGTAAAGTTTCCGGTTCGGTTTCGAGTTTTTCGGCGGTCGTCGGTAAAAGATGTGCGGAGAAAACCTGATTCGGCAGACCGTTTTTCTCGTCAACCTGAATTGTTGACATTAAATCGAGCCGCAACAGAGCAAGGTCGGTCAAATCGTCCTGCGTTAATGGTTCGCCCGAAAGCTGTGTATGCACGCAGCGTAGACCGCGAAAGCGTTCGGCTGAAACACGGGCGCGACCAAAATCCGGCATCTCAATTCGTTTCCCAGTGCCGACCATCACATATTCGACTTGCCCTTTGCGGTTGATGAGAATGCCGATTTGTCTGCCGGTATCAAATGATATTTCCGAGAGTTGGCGAGCGAGTTCGGGTGAGACGATTTGTTCAGGAGCGACGCGACGCGAAGAAAGTTTTTCGATGCGTTTTAATTGATTGTGTTTGAGACCTTGTGTAAAGCCGTGAATATTGCTGATAAGTTTTATATCCTCCAAAGGGTAATTCGATTATAACAGATTTCAAATTCCAAATTCCACATTGCAAACTCCGAATTTACAGCTTTCAACTTTGAACTTTAATCTTTGAACTATTAAACTCTTGCCATTATGCAGCCGCGCACGAAACGTCAGAGAGAAGTTTTTGATTATATAATTCAATATAACGAAAAACACGGTTACAATCCTTCTTACCAACAAATTGCGTGGCATCTGAAATTGTCTTCCAAAGCAGGAATCGCCAAGCATATTAAAGCTCTCGAAACACAAGGTTTAATTACTAGAATTCGAGAAAACGGCAACTTCAATTTGGAAATGCGTCCGCCAAATTTAATCGAAGAAGCGGTGTGCGAAATTGAATGGCTATCCGCGCCGATAAACGATTCTTTTGTCGAAGATTGGGAAAAGGAAACGCTTTTCGTGCCTAAGTTTTTGCTGGGTCATTATTCTCCGCAGAATATGCGAGCCTTTCGCGCCCCGAACGACTCGATGCTGGAGGAAAACATTTGTGAAGGCGACGTTGTTTTGATAGAAAAGCGGACATTTGCCCGCGACGGCGATATTGTGGCGGCTTTGACGGAAAACAAAAAAACGGTTTTGAAAAAGTTTTTTCGTGTCGGCGCAAAAATCGAGCTTCGTCCCGCTAACCAAAATTATTTGCCGATTCTGCTTCCCGCCGACAAAGTTGTCGTGCTGGGCATTTTTCGCTCTCTTTTGCGTCCGTCGAGTTAAAACTTACAAAGTAATAAGGATTTAGACGACAAATTTATAGCCGAAACCGTGAACCGTTTGAATAAACTGCGGACAGCGCGGATTTTCTTCGAGCTTTTGCCTGAGCCAAGCGATGTGAACGTCGACCGTTCTTGTCAAAGGCATCGCGTCGTAGCCCCAAACTTCGTCCAGCAATTCGTCGCGCTTTAAAACTTCGCCACGATGCTCGATTAAATACTGCAAGAGTTTAAATTCAAGCGCGGAAAGCTCGACCGATTCATTTTCCTTTTCAACCGTCGCACGCCTGAAATCGACGGAAACCGTGCCGAAACGAAATTTTTCAATTGAACTTTGATTGGTGTTCGGCGAACGCCGCAAAAGTGCTTCGATGCGGGCGAAAAGCTCCATCATCTCGAAAGGCTTTGTCAGATAATCGTCCGCGCCCAGCTTTAACCCCAAAACTTTATCAATCGTTTCACCTTTCGCCGTCAGCATCAAAACGGGCGTCGTGATATTTTTTTGGCGTAAATCGCGGCAAACATCCAATCCGTTTTTCTTCGGCAGCATCACGTCCAAAATTATCAAATCGAAACTTTCAGCAAGCACAAATTCCAAACCAAGTTCACCGTCAGTCGCGCTTTTGACATTGAAACCTTCGTTTTGCAAACGGTCGGTCAGCGTGATTATTAAGCCTTCATTATCTTCGACAAGTAATACTTTCATTTATCATTTATCGAAACACTTTACACTTATCTTTTACCTGAACATTTTAAGAATGAAAATTGATAAATATTAAATGTTCAATGGTAAATGAATCGTGAAGCGACTTCCCTTTCCGACTTCGCTTTCGACCGAAATTTTGCCGTCGTGCGCCTCGATTGTTTGTTTTACCAGACTCAAACCCAAACCGTTGCCGTGAATTTGCGCGTCAACCACCGATTTTGCACGATAAAACGGCTGGAAGATTTGTGAAATTTCTCTTTTTGAAATGCCGATGCCTTTATCTTCGACAGTGATTTTGACATTTCCGTCGCCGTTTTTTGCTGAAATTTTTAACCATTTTTCGCCGTTGCTGTATTTGATTGAGTTAGCGATTAAATTTTGAATCGCTTGACTCAAAGCGTTTGAATCAGCCGTAATTTTCGGGAGGTTTTCCGCAATATCTTGTTCGATGGTAAAATCTTTTTCTTCAATCAAAAGCTGACATTCCCGCAAAGCGTCTTCAATCAAATTTTTCACATCAATTTCGCGCAAATCATACTTTTTCCGACCTGAACGCGCTCCCGCAAATTCTAAAATCTGTTCGACCATCTGCGATAGTTTTTTGCCTTCACGCTTAATCAAATTGCCGTATTGTGAAACTTGTTTTTCATTGTTCACTACACCGTCGGTCAAATTTTCGCCCGCCGAATAAATGACGGCAAGCGGCGTTCGGAATTCGTGTGAAACGGCAGAAACGAAATCTATCTGTCTTTGTGCAAGAACTTGGGCGCGGCGGACTGAAAGAAAAATTAAAATTATGCTGATTGCAAGAAGTCCCAAAATCCCGAAACTGATGGCTAAATTTTTGCGCCGCGTGCTGCCGACGAATTGTTCGAGCGAGCCACTAGCGTGCTGCACATTGAACAGCCACAAGCCTTTTGTTTCGACTTCTTTCGGTTTCGCGTTTTGGCTGTCCGTCATCTGGACTTTAACCGTATCGTCTTTAGTCATTTTGGGTCTCGGAGGCGGATTTTTGGTTGTGCTTTGAGATTTATTTCGGTTCGCTTTTTTGTTTGATGAAAATACATTGCTGTTGACAGCCATTGTAAAATTGCTCATTGACAAATCAAACAATGAAACGATTGCATCGCTCGCCTCCGACGTAATCGCCGAGTTCTGATTTTTTGGATAGATGATTTTTGAATCGGATTTGTTTGAAATCGAAAGATTGTAATGTGTCATTTCATCAGAGAAATAACGCCGTCTTAAATCTTCCAGCAATTGATTGACAACAGTTTTATCAAGTTTTATCACCAGATAACCCGATAAATTCGCTTTAAGGACGGGAACATTATTTTCATTGACGGACGTTTCCATACCCGATGCGTAATTTGGCATTAAGAGCGTAAACACATTTACTGCAATGGGTTCAACGGCATAATTTTTTTCATCAACTTGAATTTTTAATCGGACTTCCTGCAATTCCTCCGTCCATTCCGTTGATTTGAAATCCTGCGCGTCGGCATCGTATCGAATCGGCGGCGAATCTTTCCCGACAAAATAAAAATCTTTAACTAATTGCGGATAAGCCGTTTGTGATTGCCATAGTTTATATCTGTCGTTAAAACCCGTCCAATCGTTTTTAAGCCAATCGCCCGGGTCAACTTGAAAGATAAAATACGCGCCCCGAATTTCTTTATTAAAATCTTCGGCAAAATTTTGCGTATCCGTTTGTAGACGTTTATGCAGACGCTCGCCTTCAGCATCGCTGATTTGCCTGAGCCAAACATACTGCACCGCCGCCAGCAAAGCGAGCAACGCCAAAAGCCCGCCGATTAGTAAAATTAAAATCCGGGATTGCTTCACAGATTTGATTATCAAACAACAAAAGTCAATAAACAATAGCTTTTCGACAGATTTTACATTCTTAACAATTTCTTTACGTCATCTTAACCAAAGTCTTTTTTATTTGTGCCAAACTCTGAAATGTCAAAAGAAAAAAATTAACTTTTAAGAAAAATTACAAAAAACACTAATGAGAAAACTAATTTTACCGATATTGCTCAATCTTTTCGCTTTCGGAATCGTTTTTGGACAGACGAGTCCCGCTCCGAAAATTGTCAACCAACCGACATTTGAATCAAAGAAAAAACCGCCGCTCGATTTGTCCAGTTTAGTCGGATTAAAAGGACAAACGGCTCCCACATTTATGCTTCCGTCGATGAACGGAACGGAATACAATCTCGAAAAAATGCGTGGGCAGATAGTCGCCATAAATTTGTGGGGAACTTTCTGTCCGCCTTGTATTACGGAAATGCCCGAATTAAATTCGTTGGTTAAAAAATATAAAGATAAGAACGTGGTTTTTCTCGCGCCAACGCCGGACGACAAAGCCGTTCTGGAAGGTTTTCTGCAAAAATACCGTTTCGATTACCAGGTGCTTCCGAACGGCTTCGGCGTTGTCGAAAAATACGCACCGCACACAAAAAGCGTTGACCCGCAAAAGAAAGGCGGATTTATGATGCTCCTTCCAACGCATCTCGTTATTGACCAAACGGGCGTCGTAACTTATCACGAGTGGGGATTTCGCAAAGATACCGCCGCCCTTATTTCCCAAGAGATAGAAAAACTTTTAACTAAAAACAAATCGAAAATAAATTTTGGAAGCGGAAATTTCTAAACAGTTACCCGCCTTTTTTTCGCTTGCCGGTAAACCGCCGCCTACATCGTCGCCATCACCGCTCTAATTTCCCCGTAACTGTAATTTTCACCCAGAAATTCCTTCACCGGTGCAACCGCAAAACCCGCGTTCAATCGGGTAATCGCATTTCTAATTGGCTTGATTTTTGAGTAGAGAACAAGGTCTTCGAGACTGACTTCGCCGCTCTGGATAAAGCGGACGAGGTGCATTTCAATCGTGCTTTTCGCCATTCTGCGCGTTTCGGCAATCTCGTCAATCGAAAGCCCGGAATTGAACATATCCAGGGAAATGTCCCAACTTGTATTTCCGTCCGCGTCGCGCTTCGTGCGACTTTTGCTCTCGCGATTCGGCGATTTTAGATTGATGCGCGATGCGAGATTTTTAGTTTCGCAATAGCTATTTATTTCATTCAAAAAATCCGCACCGTATTTTTGTAACTTTAAATCGCCGATGCCGGAAATACGCCGCATTTCGTCTTCGGTCTGCGGCAAGTAGGTCGCCATTTCAACCAGCGTCGCGTCGGAGAAAACGACATACGGCGGCACGTTTTCGCTTTTGGCAAAAGCCGTCCGCACTCGTTTTAAATCTTCAAACAAATCTTTCAGATACGGATGCGAAATCTTCGAGACGAGCGAGGCTTTTTTGTCTTCCTTAATCGTTACTTTAAACAATTCAACCGAAACATTTCCCTTCAAAACCGCTTCGCTTTGCTCGGTCAAAACAATCGTCGGATACTGCCCTTCAGTTTGCGCCAGAAGACCTTGCGCGATTAAATCTTTGAAATAATCGAACCAGTTGTTTTTTGAAATGTCCGCGCCGACGCCGTAAGTTTTTAGATTTTTGTGTTCGTCCCGAATCGTTTTTGAATGCGAGCCGCGCAGAAAATCAATCAAATAACTCAACCCGAAACGCTGTCCCGTGCGATAAACGGCACTCAAGGCTTTTTGCGCGATTATCGTTCCGTCAAAGCGTTCAAATGTCGTGTCGCAGTTATCGCAATGCCCGCAATCTTCGGTCAATTCTTCGGAAAAATAATTGAGCAGAAATTTTCGCCGACAAGTTTTCAAATCCCCGAACGCGCCCATCGTGTTCAGCTTTTTCAGCATTATTTCGGTTTGCGATTTATTTCCGTCAACTTCGGCAAAACCTTTCAGCTTATTGACATCGCCCCAACTGAAAAACAGCAGCGCGTCGCTTTGCAATCCGTCGCGTCCGGCGCGTCCGGTTTCCTGATAATAACTTTCAATGTTTTTCGGCAAATCCATATGGACGACGAAACGCACGTTCGATTTGTCGATTCCCATTCCAAACGCGATCGTGGCGACAATGATTTTCACTTCGTCTTTGAGAAACAATTCTTGATGCCGGTCGCGCATTTCCTTGTCTAAACCCGCGTGATAGGAAAGGGCGTTAAAACCTTCGCCGCGCAAATCGGCGGCGAGACTGTCCGCCGAACTGCGGCTCAGACAATAAACGATGCCGCTTTCATCGCGCCGCGATTCGAGATATTCGAGCAGACGCGCAAAGGAATTCCGCTTCGGCTCGACCGTGTAAAAAATATTCGGACGATTAAAGCTCGACACGAACATTGCGGAATTTCTGACGTTCAGCCGCTCGATAATATCCTTGCGAACCAATTTGTCAGCGGTCGCCGTCAGCGCAATCAGCGGAATTTCTGGAAACTGAGATTTGAGCCGGGCAAGCTGCATATATTCCGGTCGAAAATCGTGTCCCCAACTCGAAATACAATGCGCCTCGTCAATCGCAAACAGCGACACATTGACGCTTTTGAGAAAATCAATAAATTGGTCGCCGCTTTGCAAAAGTCTTTCAGGCGCAACGTAAAGCAGTTTTAATTTGCCGCTTCTGATTGACTGAAAAACCTCCGTCTGTTCGCGGCTCGTCTGCGTCGAATTTAGAAACGCGGCTTCCACGCCGTTGTTTTTCAGCGCGTCAACCTGGTCTTTCATCAGCGCAATCAACGGCGAAATGACAACCGTCAAGCCGTCCAGCATCAGCGCGGGAATTTGATAACAAAGAGATTTACCGCCGCCAGTCGGCATCAATACGATGCAGTCTTTTTTCGCCAGAACAGTCTCAATCGCCTGCTGTTGATTCATCCGAAACGAATCATAGCCGAATTGATATTTGAGAATTTCCTGTGCGCGGATGATGCTCATTAAATTAAAAAATAAAGGATTCGATTTACCTTGCGACCTTGGCGTCCTTTGCGGTGAAGAAAAATTTCACCGCAAAGGACGCCAAGAAGCAACTATTTATTACGGCAAATTTCTACTTTATGAATTATATTAACATTTAATTTGTCTGAAATGCTTCCGCGATTTCTGCCCTTTCAAATTTCGCGGCGAGTTTCGGAATTATCTTTTTCGGAACTTCAATCGCGCCGACAATATGCCTTGCTTCAGTAAAATGCCCGACAACATAAACGCCCGCAACATTTGTTTCAAAAGTTTCTTCGTTATAAACCGGCACAATACCGTACTTTGAATTTTTTGTTTTCACGCCGAGATTTTCGAGCATCGTTAAATCCGCGTCCGAGCCGATTAAAATAAATACGACATCGTTTGGTAAAGTTTCGATGTCGCCGTTTTCTTCTTCCAATACAATTTCATTTGCGCGGATTTCGACGACTCTCCTTAGAAAGAAAACGTCCAGGCAATTTTTCTCTAGCTGCTGTTCGAGCGGCTCTTTGACCCAGTGTTTGATACAGCCTTGCTTCGGGTCGGTTTCCTCCCAATCCTTTCGAAACGTCGCCAAAGTCGCAAAAGCGCCTTCCTGCGCTAAAAACAAAGCAGCTTCGCCTGCCGAATTTCCGCCGCCGACGACGAGTGCATGTTTTCTGACATACGGGTAAGTTTCGCGAAAAAGATGGTGAACTTTCGGCAAATCTTCGCCTTTCACTCCCAAATTTCTCGGATACTGCATCGCGCCGATGGCAAATAAAACCGTTTTAGTTTCATACTCGGCTTTTTCGGTTTTTATCTGGAAATAGTTTTTGTCGATTTTTTCAACATTCAAAACTTCTTCTTCCCACTGAACATTGAGATTATTTTCCAAAACAAAGCGCGTGTAATAAGAAAGAAGTTCTTCGCGCGTCGGTTTTTCACGGGCGGGAAAAAGTGTATTCGGCTGAATCTCGAGTTCGTTGACCGTCGAAAAAACCGTCAAACCAATCGGATAATTAAAAATCGTGTTGCCGATTAAGTTTTTCTCCAGCACCAGATAATTGAGGTTGAGTTTTTGCGCTTCAAACGCGGCGGAAATTCCCGCCGGTCCCGCGCCGATTATTAATAAATCAAGCATCCTTTATTAAATGAGAAGTAATGAATAATAAATAAAAAGTAAAAGCCATAACCTTAAATTTTGCTTCTCATTTTTCACTTCTCATTTCCAACTTCTTGAGTTCTTCCGTGAATTTTTCAATCTGCAATCTTGTATTTTCGAGTTCGCGCTTGGAATCAATATAATTTTGCCATTCATTCGTGTTAGTCAAAGCCTTTGCCACCTCTTCGTCCAAAATGTGCGCCATCACCGCCAGCAAATCGCTCAAAGCTTCGTTGCTTACTAAAAGTGATTGGATAATCGTGTAGGCAAGTTTGGCGTTCGGCAAATCAATATCAGGCTTTTCGGACATTTCTAATTCTGCTGCATCCATTTTTAATTATTTTAACCGATTATTTTTCCTAAAGCACGATTAAACCAGCAAGCGATTTTTATAAAATTGCAGGATTTTTGACAACCGCGATAAACGGCAGATTGCGGTAGCGTTCCGCCGCGTCCAAGCCGAAGCCGACGACGAATTTATTCGGTACCTGGAAACCGCAGTAATCTATTTTCAACTCCTTGACGATGCGCGGTTCGGGTTTATCGAGCAAGGTAGCGAGTTTGACGGATCTTGCGCCGCGTGATTGGAGATTTTGCAAAAGATACGAAAGCGTTAGTCCGGTATCAACAATATCTTCGACGACAATCAAGTCTTTGGCTTCAACCGCCACGTCTAAATCCTTGATAATCCGCACTTCGCCCGAAGATTTCTGTGCTTTGCCATAGCTGGAAACCGCCATAAACTCGACCGACATTTTCAGGTCAACGGCTCGTGCCAAATCCGCCATAAAAACAAACGCGCCCTTTAAAACGCCAATTAAAATCGGTTCGCGTCCCGCGTAATCGCTTGTAATCGCCGCGCCGAGTTCCTTGATTCGTGCCGTTATTTGTTCGTTTGAAAGCAAAACTTCTAAATTTTCGTTGGCAAATTCGATTGACATAATTTTGGTTTGATTGAATCAGTTTTTAGAAATACTATTTGAGCAGAATTGAAAGGTCAAATCCGGCAACAAAATCTCTTAAAAAGAATAATAAGACACGGATTCAGCCGGGTAATATCAAAAATTTTTAGTTTACCTTCTGTAAAAAACCGTTTATTTGTTTAATCTGTGTCCTATTTCTTTGCATTTATGGTATAAATTTTTGCTTATGTCTGATGAACAAAAACAAACGCGCGCGCGTGTGCGCGAATTAGTGAAGGAAGTTTTAGCAAATGTCCCGACCGAAGGTGAAACGCCGGAAACTTTGCCGACGCATCTGGTCGTCAATTCCTTAAAAGATGAAATCGGTAAAGAGTTTGACCGCGACGAATCGGCAAAATCCTTGATTATCGAAGACGATTTGCGCGGGCTTGAGACGGGTGCAAAACTTCGCGTGTCCGAAAACGCCCGATTTACGCCGCTCGCCAGTGACATTATTCGGGAAAAGCAAATCGAGATTGTAAAAAAGAGTGAACGGCGCGGCTCAAACAAAGTTCAATCAATTGCAGTCGGCGCAGACCACGGCGGTTATCCATTCAAGGAACAGCTGAAAGATTTTCTAGAAAATTTAGGCTTTCGCGTTTATGATTTCGGCACGAATTCAACCGACGCCGTTGATTACCCGGACTTTGCACACGCGGTTGCGAAAGCGGTCAGCGAAAAACAAGCCGATGTCGGAATCATCATCGACGGCGCAGGAATCGGAAGCGCAATGACGGCGAACAAAGTTCCGAATATTCGCGCCGCGGCTTGTTACTCGGTTGCGCTCGCAAGGAATTCCCGCGAGCATAACGGCGCAAATGTTTTAGCTTTGGGAAGCGGGCAGAATAATTTCAACGAAATAAAAGAGATTGTCGAAGCATTTTTAACAAACGATTTGACCGAAACGCGACATCAAAAGCGCGTTGCGAAAATCGAAGCGATTGAGCGACAATATAAATTTTGAGAGGAAAAATGACGAATTTAACCAACGGTAATTACGAAAAACTTGTCGAACAAATCACCGATTTAGTGCTGTCGAATCTCGACCGTGAAAACGGAAATTGTCCGTCGTTCTGCCGCGCGGATGTCGAGCGCATCGTTGACGCGGGTGCATCGCGCATCGGAATCGTT
>DATLXD010000335.1:0-6454 GCA_035575965.1 Pyrinomonadaceae bacterium
GTGCCGTCGCGGTGCGGTTTTATCGGACGCTTTTCTTTCTCGGCGGCTTTTTCTAATTCTTCCAGAGTTTCAACCTTCAAACCGATATGCTGCGGATGTTTGGAATTCGGCGGCAGCAGCGCGATGCCGAAACCACGCGCGTCGCGCATCATCGCCCAATCTTCGTAAAGCGTTTCGATGGTAAAACCCAGACGCTTGTATTCTTCGACATCTTTTTCCAGGTCTTCGCATTTAACCGCCAAGTGGTCAACTGTTCCGGCAAATCGCAAATTATTTTCGTCTTTCATAAAAACTCCTTTTTAATAAGATTTTATCAATTAAATAAAAGCTTTGCATAATTTGATTTATTATTTCAACCGTATGTTAGGCGTTACGCGAATTAAAGAAGATTTATCGAAAATCAGTGGATGGTTGATAGTGAAAAGTTGATAGCTACACATCCGAACTTTTCACTGTTCACTATTATCTTTTCACTATACAAACAGGAAAACATACTTCAATCTATGATTACTTTAATCCAGCCGTGCGTCTTTTATATGTTTCAAGATATTTTCAGATTTCAATTTTATCGATATTCCTGATATTGACATTTCAACCGAATGAGCGTAATTTCCCTTTTGATAGATTGTGAAACTTTTCTCTAAATTTTAAGGACGGGCGAAATGGCACAAGAAAGGAAAAAAGTTTTGATTGTCGGCGGTGGATTCGGCGGATTATTTACGGCATTGGAATTGGCTGGAAGCGCAGAGGTGACACTGGTCAGCGACACCGACCATTTTTGTTTCAGACCGCTTTTGTACGAATACTTGAGCGGTGAAGTCGAAGCATGGCACATCGCGCCGGATTATAGAGAATTGTTCGGCGACGAAATAAATCTTGTGCGCGGTGAAGCCGAAGAAATTGATTTTAAGAATAGAAAAGCGAAAATTTCTTCGCGCAATGAACCGCTCGATTATGACGCATTAGTTTTAGCCGTCGGCAGCGTTACGAATTTTTGGAACGTCAAAGGCGCGGAAGAATTTGCCTTGCCGTTTCGCACAATTGCCGATGCTGACCGGCTGCGCAATCAAATGGTTAAAGCATTGGACAAAGTTTCGCCGACGCTCACGCCGCAGGACGCGCGTGAAAAGCTGACGTTTGCAGTTGTCGGCGGCGGTGCAAGCGGTGTCGAACTCGCTACGAAAATGTCGGACTTGCTCACCGATGCTTTTCGGCGGCGCGGTTTGAAAGGCGAGCCGCACGTTTTGTTAGTCGAAATGAGCGATAAAATCGTTCCCGGAATGGGTGAAGATATTCGAGAATATGTCGAAAAAGTTTTGTTGGAAAAGCATATTGACGTTAATCTGCAAACCGAAGTTCTGGAAGTCAAACCGCACGGAATCGTTTATGAACACAACGGAAAACAAACCGAGATTGAAACGGTTACGACCGTTTGGACGGCGGGTGTAAAGGTAAATCCTTTAATTGAAAAACTCGGCTTACCAAAGGATGAACACGATTTAATTTTGGTTGAGCCGAATCTGCAGGTAAAAGATTTTGAGAATGTTTTCGCGCTCGGCGACATTGCGAAAGTTGAAGCGGTCGCTCCGATCCTCATCGGCACGGCGCAGATTGCCTTTCAGGAATCCAATTTACTGGCAAGTAATATCAAAGCCTTTTTGAACGGGAAAAATTTGAAAACAAAACAGTTTGAAGAACTCGGCGAAGCGGTTAGTTTGGGAACAAAAGACGGGGCGGTTTTAGTCGGTGGAAAGGTTGTCGGCGGATTTCTGGCGCGTGATGCGCGTTTTGCCCTGTATACGTCACGGCTTCCGACGTGGCATCACCGCTTGAAAGTCGGCGCAAGCTGGTTTTTCGGAGGCACAACGCCGAAACCTTTGCAGCCGCTCGGAATAAGCTAAAACACAATTTAGCTGCGAATTACACAAATAACACGAATTATTATTTATTGATTTTATTCGTGTTGTTTGTGTAATTCGCAGCTAAAAATTTTTACTCTTGCGATTCAAACATCTTTTTCAAACTTTCCGTGTATGGCGCGTGCGCCACGCCTTTTTCGGTAATAATCGCCGTTACTAAATCATTTGGCGTAACGTCAAACGCATAATTGCTGACGGAAATTCCTTCGGGCGCAAGCTGAATATCCTGAACGTGCGTAATTTCTCTGATGTTTCTCTCTTCAATCGGGATTTCTTCGCCTGTCGGACAGTTCAAATCAACCGTCGAAAGGGGCGCGGCGACATAAAACGGAATGTTATGTCGCCGTGCCATAACCGCGACCATATAAGTTCCGATTTTATTGGCGACATCGCCGTTTGCCGCGATTCTGTCCGAACCGACGACGACCGCGTGAACGCTTCCCTTCTGCATCATATGTCCAGACATATTATCGGTTATCAAAGTTACCGGAATATTATCTTGAAGAAGTTCCCAAGCGGTCAGTCGCGCGCCTTGCAGATACGGGCGAGTTTCGTCGGCGATGACGGAAACGGTTTTTCCTTGATTGACCGCGCCGCGAATCACGCCGAGCGCGGTTCCCCAAACGCCGCCGGTCGCCAAAGCACCGGCGTTGCAATGCGTTAAAACAGTCGAATTATCTTTTATAAGCTCGCCGCCGAATTGGGCAATCAAACGTTGCGATTCGATGTCTTCTTCGTGAATATCTTTTGCGTCTTGAATCAAAATCTGCTTGATTTCCGAAACCGATTTCCCTTCTGCTTTCGCCTTTTGGAAAGTGCGTTTCATTCTATCAATCGCCCAAAAAAGATTAACCGCGGTCGGGCGCGTTTTGCTCATTACGTCGCAGATATATTCGAGTTCGTCTTCTAAATCAACAACATTCGTGCCGACAAAATTTTTCGCTCCTAAAGCAATGCCGTAAGCGGCGGAAACACCAATCGCGGGCGCGCCGCGCACAACCATATCTTTTATTCCATCCGCAACCTCATTAAAAGAACGCAAGGTCAGCCACTTTTCTTCGGTCGGAAGCAAACGCTGGTCGAGCATCAAAACACCTTCGTCGCTCCATTTCACAGGTATTATCATTTTTAACTATTTTCCTTGTATAAAGACTTTGGTTGAAATGATAGAAAATAAACTGCTGAGAAGCAAAGAGGCGGGAAATGTAAAACTGATAACGGATAACGGAAATTAGCGATTTTGAATTTTTTATTTTCCACTTTACATTTTGGTCTGGTTATCACGAGTTTGACACTCTGGCAAATTTGTATCAGCTTTGCAGGGACCATAACCGATTGAAATTCGTTCTTCCCTTTCATAAACAAAAGGCTTCGACAATTTGAATTTTTTTACTGTTCTGTGAAAAAACTCTGGATTTCTCAATAAAAAAAATGATAAATTTTCCTTGAGCGAAATCTCACTTTATTTACAATCAAAATTTATTCTCGAAATGGAAAAGACATCTGAATTTTGTTTAATTGTCGAAGGAAATTATTTCACCGTCGAAGAAGCAAAACACGCCTTGTGCGACCCGTTTATCGAGGAATATGTCGAGGAGAACGGCAGATTTCGGCTTCACAATTTTGAAAAAATCCAAGCCGTCAGCGGCATTCCCTTAGGTGATTTGGAAATCGGGCTGGTCGGCGACGGCGTTTTTGAAATTTCCTGTCGCACCTCCCCGCTGATTCTCAATCGCCGAAAAGCCGAACTGCTTGCCGAAACTTTGCGCTGCCAAGCAATGTTTGATGAAATCAGCATCGAACCACTCGCATAAATTGAATGACGAATTTCAAATTACGAATTGAGGAACAAATTCTTTTAATTCGTAATTTGAAATTCGTAATCCGCAATTCAAATACTATGTTATTCTATCTCCATCTCTTTCTAAAATTTTCTGTAGAATACTGGAGTTGAATATGAAAAAAGTTTTGTCGCTTTTACTAATTGCCGTATTTTTAACTTTTCCCATCGCAGCTTCCGCTCAAAAAGGAAGTTTTCCCGAAACTAAGCAATTGCAATCGCCGCAAAATCCACGGCTCGGTTTTGTAATTCACGGCGGCGCAGGCGTGATTCGGCGCGGTGATTTGTCGCTGGAAAAGGAAAAGGCATATCGCGCCAAACTTGAAGAAGCGTTGATGGCTGGCTATAAAGCGTTGCAGGACGGCAAAACTTCGCTCGACGCAGTGCAGATTGCGATAAATCTTCTGGAAGATTCGCCGCTTTTTAACGCGGGCAAAGGCGCGGTTTTCACAGCCGACGGCAAAAATGAACTTGACGCCGCAATTATGGACGGCAAGGATTTGCGGGCGGGCGCGGTTGCCGGACTTCGCCACGTCAAAAATCCGATAAATCTGGCGCGTACCGTTATGGAAAAATCGCCGCATGTGATGATGATTGGCGACGGCGCGGAGCAGTTTGCCAAAGAGCAAAATATCGAACTCGTTTCCGAAAAATACTTTTTCACCCAGGAGCGTTGGGACAGCCTGCAAAGAATTATTAAGCAGGAAAAGGAAAAAGAAAAATTAAAGGAAGTCCAAAATCCTAAGCCCAAAACTCAAAGCCTGCAAAAAAGTGGTCAGAAGTCGGTAGTCGGTGGTCAACAACAATCCGCAATCCGCAATCCGCAATCCGCACTTGAATTGCCTTATAATAAATTCGGAACGGTCGGCGCGGTTGCGCTCGATAAGGACGGAAATCTTGCGGCGGGAACTTCAACCGGCGGAATGACTTACAAAAAATACGGGCGCGTCGGCGACGTTCCGATTATCGGCGCAGGAACTTATGCCAACAATCTCACTTGTGCGGTTTCGGCAACAGGCTGGGGCGAATTTTTTATTCGCTTGGGCGTGGCGCGTGATATTTCCGCGTTGATGGAATACAGAGCGATGCCGATTCAGCAAGCGGTTGACACGGTTATCAAACAAAAACTGCAAAAAGCAGGCGGCGACGGCGGCGTGATTGCGATTGATAAATTCGGCAATATCGGCATTTCATTTAATTCCGAAGGAATGTATCGCGCTTATGTCGACAGCAACGGCAAGCCGGTTGTCGAGATTTATAAGGATTAGGAAAAGGTAAACAAGTGATAATCAAAACTGAAAACGGTAGATGGAAATTAACATCCATCTACCGTTTTCCATTATCCGTTATCCACTATCCGTTATATTAAGTTTGCATTGAAGCTAGAAAATCCGCGTTGGTTTTCGATTTCGATAATCTCTCCAGCACAACTTCCATTTGTTCAACCGGCGATAAAGGATTAAGCACACGGCGCATAACCCAGACGCGGTTAAGGTCTTCCTTGCTGAGCAGCAGTTCTTCCTTGCGCGTTCCGCTTCTTTGCAAATCAATCGCGGGGAACAAGCGTTTGTCGCTCAAGCGTCGGTCGAGATGGATTTCCGAATTACCCGTTCCTTTGAATTCTTCAAAGATAACATCGTCCATACGCGAGCCTGTATCAATCAAAGCCGTTGCAATAATCGTCAGACTTCCGCCTTCTTCGATGTTGCGAGCCGCGCCGAAAAATCGTTTCGGTCTTTGCAATGCGTTTGAATCAATACCGCCGGAAAGAATTTTGCCCGAAGGCGGCACAACGGCGTTGTGAGCGCGAGCTAATCTTGTGATTGAATCGAGCAGAATCACGACATCACGTTTGTGTTCGACAAGGCGTTTCGCTTTTTCGATTACCATGTCGGCGACTTGCACGTGGCGCGTCGGCGGTTCGTCAAAGGTTGATGAAATAACTTCGCCTTTGACCGAACGCTGCATATCAGTAACTTCTTCGGGTCGCTCGTCAATCAATAAAACAATCAAGGTTACTTCCGGGTGATTGACCGTAATCGAGTTGGCAATCGTCTGCAGCAGCATCGTTTTACCAGTGCGCGGCGGCGCAACAATCAGTGCGCGTTGTCCTTTGCCGATTGGCGTTACGAGGTCAATCACGCGAGCCGCAACTTTATCCGGCTCGGTCTCCATTTGCAGTTGTTCGTCCGGGTAAAGCGGTGTGAGATTGTCAAAAAATACTTTCTCGCGCGAATGTTCCGGTGCTTCAAAGTTAATTGCCTCGACTTTGATAAGTGCGAAATAACGCTCGCCTTCTTTCGGCGGACGAATCTGACCGGAAACGGTGTCGCCGGTTCGCAAATCGAATTTGCGAATTTGCGACGGCGACACGTAAATGTCGTCGGGACCCGGCAAATAATTGTATTCGGGAGCGCGGAGAAAGCCGAAACCGTCAGGCAAAGTTTCGAGAACGCCTTCGGAAAATATCAAACCGCTTTTTTCGGTCTGCGCGGCGAGCAGTTTAAAAATCAGTTCCTGCTTGCGCATTCCTGACGCGCCTTCGACATCCATTCCCTTGGCGATATTCGTTAGCTCAGAGATGGACATATCCTTCAAGTCAGACAAATCCAAAGTCAAACCGTTGGCATTTCCGTCTTTCCTTTCCGCTTTGACGGTTTTAGCAGCTTCGGCTTGCTCTTGCGGTTCTTCGGCT
>DATLXD010000336.1:0-3314 GCA_035575965.1 Pyrinomonadaceae bacterium
GCGAAGCAGGACCAATACATTTTCATCTGTCAACTTCGGTTTGTCGGGCTTTACAAACGCAAGCGGAGCAGGTGACTTGCCGATTGCGGGAGCCGACTACAACGGCGACGGTCGCGCCGATATTACCGTTATCAGGAGAGCTGCGAACGGCAGTGCTACTTATTTCGCCGGCGACAGCACGACCGGCGCGCTCGTCGCAGTGCAGCAATGGGGCAATTTCGACACGGACTTCTTTGTCGTCGGCGATTATCTCGGCGACCGCCGGGCTGATTTCGCTGTTTACCGAGCTTTCCAGGGCGGCACGAACGGCACATGGTTCGTTCAGGAAAACGGCGGTGCCGGAAGAGTTATCCGTCCGTTCGGACTAACATCGTTAGCATCGGTTACCGACCGACCGATTTGCGGCGACTACAACGGCGACGGCAAACAGGACATCGCTATTTACCGCTCGTCAAACAGCAGCTTCTTTTGGCTCAACAGTCCTGATTTCAATACTTTTTCAGGTATCCAGTTCGGTCAGCCGGGCGAGTTTGCGGTTGCAGGCTTACGCGCCTTCTAACCGGCACTACACGCAGCATTATATTGGAAACGGCTGAACAAAGGTTTGCACTTTTGCTCAGCCGTTTTTATTTGTCGCCACCAAACCGCTCTCGAAAATGTTCGTTTAATTCATTTACCTGAAAAACCGCGTTTGCGCATCAAAGCTTCGATTTTCGGGTCGCGTCCGCGAAAGGCGCGGTACGCATCAGCCGGGTCAATCGTGTTGCCGACTGAAAAGACATACTTGCGAAGACGCTCGGCGACGGCTTTATCATATGGACTGCCTGCCTCGACAAACGCGTCGTAAGCGTCGGCGGATATTACGTCGGACCAGATGTAACTGTAATAACCCGCCGAATATCCGTCGCTCGAAAAAACGTGACCGAACTGCGGCGTGCGGTGGCGCATCACGATTTCGCCGGGCATTCCGAGTTCCGCGAGCGTCTTCCGCTCGAAAGCGTCCGGGTCAATTTTCTGCGAACCGGCAAGGTGCATTTTCATATCGACTAACGCGCTCGCCAGGTATTCGACCGTCGAAAAACCTTGATTGAAAGTCGAAGCGCGATTAATTCGGTCAACCAGATTTTGCGGAATCGGTTTTCCGGTTTGATAGTGAACGGCGAATTTTTGCAAAACTTCCGGCGTCGAAATCCAGCGTTCCAGAATTTGCGAAGGAAACTCGACGTAATCGGTAGCGACCGATGTGCCGGACAGCGATGGATACGTTACATTCGATGAAAGACCGTGCAGCGCGTGACCGAATTCGTGAAACAGCGTCGTCGCGTCGTCCCAGGAAATCAATACCGGCTCGCCCGGCTTGCCTTTCACGAAATTCGAGTTATTGGACACAATCGTCGTGATATTTCCGTCTACTCGCTCTTGATTGCGGTAAGCGTTCATCCACGCGCCGGAGCTTTTACCTTCGCGTGCAAACGGGTCGAAATACCATAACCCGATGTGTTTTCCGGTTATTTTATCTTTTACCTCCCAAACTCTGACATCCGCGTGATAAACTGGAACATTCGTAACTGGAGCGAAGTTGAAATTGAAAAGCTCGCCGGCGACCCAGAACATTCCTTCACGCAATTTATCAAGCTGAAGATACGGCTTCACTTCATTTTGGTCCAAATCGTAGCGTTCTTTCCTGACCTTTTCGGCGTAATAACGATAATCCCAAGGCTCGATTTTGACGCTCGCTTTTTCCTTATCGGCGAGTGTCTGCATATCTTTAACTTCCTCGCGGACGCGGGCGACGGCGGGTTTCCAGACCGCTTCCATCAATTCCATCGTGCGTTCGGGTGTTTTCGCCATTTTGTCGTCGAGCCGCCAGTGCGCGTGTGTCTGATAGCCAAGGAGTTTGGCTCGCTCGGCGCGAAGCTGGAGAATCTCAGTGATGATTTTGTTGTTGTCGTGAGCATTGCCGTTGTCGCCGCGGTTGACGAACATCTTCCACGCTTTTTCCCGAAGCTCGCGTCGGTCCGAATAAGTCAGAAACGGGTCGATGGAAGATCGCGTATTTGTAATTATCCACGCGCCTGCCATTTTCTTAGCCGCTGCTTCCTGAGCCGCCGCGTCGCGCAGAGACTGCGGAAGTCCGGAAAGTTCCGCTTCGCTTTTCAGCACCAGAAACCGCTCGCTCTCGTCGGCAAGCTGGTTCTGGCTGAAGCGCGTGAAAAGTCCGGCAAGCTGCTGGTTAATTACCGAGAGACGCGCTTTGGCATCGGGTTTGAGCCGCGCTCCGGCGCGAACAAAGTTTGTATAATAAAGCCACGTCAAGCGTTGCTGTTCCGGTGTCAACTTTGTCTTAGCGGGCGAATTATAAACTGTTTCGATGCGCCGGAAGAGTGCTTCATTCTGAGTAATTTTATCCGAGAAAGCAGCCAGTTTTGAATTCATTTCACGTTCAACCGTTTGAAATTCCGCGTTATTCATCGCTGAACTCCAAACGCCGTAGACGGCTTGCACGCGGTCGAGCGTCCGTCCGGTGCGCTCCATCGCCACAATCGTGTTCTCAAAGGTCGGAGCGGCGGAATTTTTCGCAATCCGCTCGACCTCCGACAGCTTTTCAGTCATTGCCGATTCGAGTGCTGGTTTAAAATCGGCAACTTTAACACGGTCAAAAAGCGGCGTACCGCCAAATGCTCCTTTCCATCCGGCAAGCAGCGGATTCTCATCCGTCTCAGAACTTACCTCGGCGGTGATGAATTGTATTGTAGATACCATATTGGGTTTCAGGTTAAATCCGTTTTTTATTCGCGTCGCCTGTGCTTGAATCGACCGCGTCGGAGCAAGACAAGACGACAGCAGACAGATTGTAACGATTGATTTGAGTTTCATTATTCTAACTTCCTTTTATTTTGCAGCTATTACTTTTCTAAAATAAAACTTTTCGGCACAAATTCCAATGCGACGATTTCGCCGTTTGATTTGGTTTTCGGGTCGGAAGTTGGCTTAAAAGTAAAAACAATCGGAATATCGACTTGTTTGAGATTGCAGCCGAATTGAATTTGCATCGCTTCCGGCGTGTATGCCCGCATTTGGATTGACTGCGGCGAGGCTGCCGCTAATTTGAAAACTTGCGTCTGAGTTTTCAGATGGAAAAACATTCCTTTGTTTGTGCATTCGATTTTTTCAATCAAGCCGAGTTCGCGCTGCTCGCCCGCCGACGGCTGGCGCATCGCGTTTTTTATCGCCTGCATCATCGCCGCCCGCCGCTGAACATCGAAATCCGCATTGTTAATCGGCGACGGCGGTTGTGCCGATTTAATAACCGA
>DATLXD010000337.1:0-3549 GCA_035575965.1 Pyrinomonadaceae bacterium
ATTGAATGCTCGTTTCGTTTTTTTAATTTTTCAACGGTAGTTGTCGGCATAATTTTTTCTTAATCGGCGAAAGCAACGCTCAATTGTTTGAGCGGCATTGATTTTCTCGCGTCCAGTTCGTCAATATTTTCGCGGTCGACGTATTCATACAAAATATCGCGCTGTTGCGGAATGAAACCGGCTTCGCGGATTTGATAGCGCAATTCTTTTTCGGTTGCCTGCGTGTCCGCGCCCGCCGCCGAAACGACGTTTTCTTCAATCATAATCGAACCCATATCGTCCGCGCCGAAACGCAGAGCGGTTTGTCCGAGACGCAAACCCTGCGTCAGCCACGACGATTGAATGTGTTGGACGTTATCAAGAAACAGACGCGAAACGGCAACCATTTTCAGGTAATCAACACCCGTCGGTTCTTCTGTAATCTTGCGCCCCAAAGCGGTGTTTTCGCGCTGAAAAGTCCACGAAATAAAAGCTGTAAAACCGCCCGTTTCGTCTTGTAAATCTCTGATTCTCTGCAAATGCCGGACGCGGTGTTCGATTTTGTCGCCGATGCCGAACATCATTGTCGCCGTTGAGCGCAAGCCGACTTTATGAACCGCCCGCATTACGTCAAGCCATTCCTGCGTGTTGCATTTGGTCGAAACTCTTTTTCTAACTTCGTCGTCGAGAATTTCGCCGCCGCCGCCCGGCATCGAATAAAGTCCCGCATTTTTCAAACGGCGCAAAATCATTTCGTAATTGAGTTTGGAAATCAAAGAAATGTTGTGAATTTCCGGCGGCGAAAAGCAGTGCAGTTGAAACGTCGGATATTTCGCGTGCAAAGTCAAAAGCAGATTTTCATACCATTCGATATTAAAATCCGGGTGAAGTCCGCCCTGCATCAAAATACCCGTGCCGCCGAGCGCGATTGTTTCATCAATTCGTTTGCAGATTTCTTCTATCGAATGGACATAGGTGTCGGGTTTTCCCGGACGGCGATAAAACGCGCAAAACGTGCAGACGACGTTGCAGACGTTTGTGTAATTGATGTTGCGGTCAATGATGTAGGTTACGACATCTGAAGGATTTTTCCGCATCCGAATTTCGTGCGCGGCAAGTCCGATGCGGACGAAATCGTTCGATTCGAGAAGCGCGGTCGCGTCTTCCGACGTTAACCTTTCGCCCGCTAAAGCCTTATCTAAAATCGGTTGAATACTGCTCATAATTCAAGATTATTTTAACACGGAAAGGTTTAGCCACGAATTACATAAATAACACGCATTATTTTTATTTTTATTCGTGTAATTTGTGGCTAAATCTTGTTTCATTTTGCAAATCAAAATCGCATTTAGCAAAAACATTCGAGCTAAATTCGCTGAAAACGCTGGAAATATCGCTCTATAAAAGTTTCTCAAATGAAGGAAAACAAAATTTGTGCCAAAAAATTGATACTTTTTATAAAAGTTTTACGCCATAACAAACAGAAGGGAAATTTTTATAAAAGGAAAAACAAAATGCGTAATTAAGAAAATCAACTGCAAGCTAATAATATCGGATTGCCGATATTTGTTTTAGTTGCGTGCTGCTTCTTTTTCAATCGGGTTTGTTTCAATAATCATTGATAAAGGCAAGCGGCTTGCAGTTTTCAATCAAACGATTTTTGCGCGCCAATCGAAAAAAAAGCTCTAAACCTTTCTGCATATTCTCGTCAATCGAATAAGAAATATTTTGTGATAGATAAGTTTTAAATTCTGCACGCGCGAGCGGAATTTCTGCTTCGTAATTTAAAATGATTTCGTCCAGATGATTCAAGCCTTCGTCACGCGCCGCCGCAAAATCAATCGCTTTTACAATTTCCGCATTTTTCAAGTTTGTCATCCACATCGCAAAAACAAAACCGAAACCGGTAAAGTTTTTCCACGTTTCGGCTAAATCGAATTTGCGATAGATTTTTTCGTCAATCGTCAATGCCGGGTCGCCGATGAGCAGTGCGCAATCGTAGCGAGCGAGCATTTTGCTTAAATTCGGTTCGGTATTTTTATACGTCGGCTCAAAACCCAAAAACTCGCGGAAAATTATTTTTGTCAGCGCGACGCTTGTTTTTGAAGAAACATCCAGCGCAACCGATTTCGCGTCCCGCAAATCTTTGCCCTTTGTTACCAGACAAACACTTTTGACTCGTTCTTTTGCGCCGACGCAAACATTTGGGACGAGTAAAACATCTTCTATTCTTTGATACTCGATGACCGGAACAAGCGCGGCATCAACCGTTCTTTGTGATAAAAGCTCGGCTGAACGCACGGGCGCATTGTCCAAAATCAACTCAAACTTTCCGTGATTTTGACCATACAAAAAACTCCAAATCAAAGGCGCGGTGTTTGAATAACTCGAAGCGGAAATTCGCGGAACGGACATATCTTTAAATGGTAAATGGTAAATGGTAAACGGTAAATAACAGGCTTCACGATTTACTATTTCAGATTCACGATTTACCATAAAATTATTATGAAAGTTTACGATGTCAGCGTTCCGATAAGCGAAAAAACCCCGGTTTATGAAGGCGACCCGAAGGTTGAGATTCGAGTCGGACACGCGATTGCGCGGGGCGATGCGGCGAATGTTTCCAAACTTTGTTTTGGAGCGCACACGGGGACGCACGTTGACGCGCCGAATCATTTTATTGAAGGCACGGGAAAAGTTGATGCGCTTCCGCTCGAAGTTTTAATCGGCAAGGCGCGTGTTGTCGAATTGCCGAAAGACGTAACGGCAATCGAAGTTTCGCACGTTGAGGACGCAAATCTGCAAGGCGTTGAGCGAGTATTATTCAAAACGCGCAACTCGGATTTATGGAACGATTTGGCGCAGGACTTTCGTAAAGATTTTACATACATCGCGCCCGAAGCCGCGAAAGAATTGGTCAATCTCGGAATAAAATTGGTCGGAATTGATTATTTATCAGTAGAAAAATTCGCTTCGGAAGATTTCGGAACACATCTGGCTTTGCTGTCGGCGCAGGTTATAATTATCGAAGGTTTGGATTTGCGCGAAGTTTCCGCAGGCGATTACGAGTTGATTTGTTTGCCGATGAAAATTGCAGGCGGAATGGGCGACGGCGCACCGGCACGAACCGTTTTGAGAGAAATGACGAGTGATGAATGATGAGTTAAAAAATCTCCGACATTCATCATTCATCGTTCCTAATTTATCGTTTCTTCTATCTGTATTTCTGTAGTGAAAATAAATTAATGAACCGTAAGGAATTTGCCGAAAAGCGGTGGGCGATGTCGCAAAAATCAATCGATGAATTAATTGGACTGCTGCAAAGCGAAGATTTACAAACGCGCTTTTTTGCCGAAATGTGTCTGCGCGACGCGACTAACACCTGACTGAATTATCAGCCTGCGAGTTCGCGGGAAGCGAGAGAAAAAGCCGTCGGAGAATGGCGCGAGTGGTGGAAAGAACGCGAAGGGAAATTTAAGAAAAGATGGACGATTAAAAGTTGAAATCTTGCAAAGTTACGGCTGGTTATCAAGATTAATGAAGAGACGTTTAAGAAATCAGAAATTATGC
>DATLXD010000338.1:0-1804 GCA_035575965.1 Pyrinomonadaceae bacterium
CGACAATTTCTTTGGCGGAAAGATTGCGAATTCCGAGTAAATCTCTGCGGCGAAACGGTTTTTCCATTTTTTATTTACAAAAAAAGCAAGGCATTTAACCTTGCTTTGAAAAATTAATCTGTCGGACGCTCAAAAATTCCGACCGCTTCAACGTCGTCATACTCTTTGAGCATAACTTTTACAATTTCCGTTTTTTTTGTTGGCACGACTTTTCCGATAAAATCGGCTTGTATCGGAAGCTCGCGGTGTTCGCGCCCGCGGTCAATAAGAACGGCAAGCTGAACTTTACGCGGGCGACCGAAATCCATTAACTGGTCGAGCGCGGCGCGGATTGTTCTGCCCGTGTAAAGCACGTCGTCGATTAAAATGATATTTTTGTTTTCGATGTCGGCATCGAGTTCGGTGCGGTTGACAATCGGATTTGCGCCGACGGTCGAAAGGTCGTCGCGGTAGAGCGTAATGTCGAGAATTCCGTAAAGCGGTTTTTCGCCTTCCAAATCTTCGATTTTTCTAAGAATTCTTTCCGCAATCGGAACGCCACGCCGCCGAATTCCGACCAAATACAAGTCTTTCGCGCCCTGATTATCCTCGACAATCTCTGAAGCCAATCTTGAAATAGCGCGTTTCATTCGCGCTCCGTCCATTATCCGCGATTTTTCAACCAATTTGATTTCGTCTGCCATATCTTTGGGCAAATCGTAACAAAGAGCGGTTCAAAGTTCAAAGCGAACATTTCAAAGTTTTTACATTTTCAATTTATCATTTACCATTTATCAATTTGAAGATGTCGAAATTATACGAAAATCTAATTCGTCCGATGCTTTTCAAAACGCCGACTGAAACGGCGCACGAATTCGGCATCGAAGCGTTAAAACTCGGATTAAGCTCAAAACTCGCGCGGGATTTAGCAGCTAAACAATTCGCTTGCAATGAATTTGGCGAGTTAGAACGTTTTGGCCTGACGTTCAAAAATCCTCTGGGAATTGCCGCCGGTTTTGATAAAAACGGCGAAGTCGTCAATCAGCTCGCCGCGCTTGGTTTCGGTTTTGTCGAAGTCGGAACGGTTACATTTCAAGCGCAAAAGGGAAACGAAAAGCCGCGCTTGTTTAGATTGCAGCACGATAAAGCGTTGATAAACCGGCTCGGATTTAACAACGAAGGAACTTCGAGAGTTGTCGAAAGATTAAAAAAAACGAATCAAAACTGTGTTCTCGGCGTGAACATCGGCAAAAATAAAGATGTTCCGAATGAAGAAGCGATTGAAAATTATTTAAAGAGTTTCAATTTAGCGTTTGAGGTTGCCGATTATATTACAGTCAATGTTTCCAGTCCGAACACGCCGAATTTGCGCGAGCTGCAAAAGGCGGAAAATCTGGAAGAGCTTTTAAGCGCGTTGCAAAAAAGAAATTCTGAACTCGGCAAACAAAATAAAAAGAATTTACCTCTTCTCGTAAAAATCGCGCCCGATTTGTCCGAAGGCGAAGTCGAAGCGATTAGCGATATTTGTCTGCGCCTGACAATATCGGGAATTATTGCTACGAATACCACAATCTCACGAAATAATTTACAGACAAATAAAGCCGAAATCGAAAGAATCGGGAACGGCGGTTTGAGCGGAAAGCCTTTGCAGACTCGCTCAAACGAAGTCATTAAACAAATTTATAAAACTTCAAAAGGGAAACTGCCCATCGTCGGTGTCGGCGGAATTTTCACAGCCGAGGATGCGTTTGAAAAAATCTGTTCCGGCGCGTGTCTGCTTCAGACTTACACGGGTTTCGTGTATCAAGGTTTCACTTTCGCACGC
>DATLXD010000339.1:0-2079 GCA_035575965.1 Pyrinomonadaceae bacterium
AAATAAATGGTGATCCGAGAAGGACTCGAACCTTCGACCCAATGGTTAAAAGCCATTTGCTCTACCGACTGAGCTATCGGACCACATCATCAAGCCAACATCGAAGCCGTTTGACGAAACATTTATATTACACAAGGCACTACGAGTTTGCAACTTTGACTTGAACCGTATTTTATCAATAGAGCAGATGGTTAAAAATTATTTATTCTATGAAGCAAACCAACTTTCAATTATCGAATTTTTTAGTAGTATCGTTTGATCGCGTTCGGGTCCGGTCGAGATTAGACCGATTTCCACGCTGATTGAGTTTGAAAGAAACTCAACATATTCCCGCGCTTTGAAAGGCAAATCTTCAATTTTTGTCATACCTAAAGTTTCCGATTTCCAGCCTTCGAGCGTTTCGTAAATCGGTTTTATTTTCTGCAAATCCTGCGAAACTGCGGGAAATGTTTCAACTCTTTCGCCGTCAATTTCATAACCGACGCAGACCTTTATTTCGTCCAGAGCATCAAGTACATCAAGTTTTGTCAGGGCGACCGAATTGAATCCGTTGAGTTCCGCCGCATAGCGCGTGGCAACTGCGTCAAACCAACCGCAGCGACGCGGGCGTTTCGTAACCGAGCCGTATTCGTTGCCGCGCTGTCGAATCAAATTCGCCATTGTTTCTTCCGCGTCGAGCATTTCGGTCGGAAACGGTCCTTCGCCGACGCGCGTGGCGTAAGTTCTGACGATTCCCAAAACGCCGGTGATGTGATGCGGCGGAATGCCCGCGCCGACTGCCGCGCCGCCCGCCGTCGGATTTGACGAGGTAACATACGGGTAAGTTCCGTGGTCGACGTCGAGTAAAGTTGCTTGCGCTCCTTCGAGTAGAATCTTTTTGTTTTGCTTTTTGGCTTCGGCAAGAAAATGCGAAGTTTCCGCAACAAACGGGCGCAGCCGTTCAACGAGCGTGGAAATCTCTCTGAAAATTTCGTCGGCATAAAGCGGCGGCTGACCGTAAAGCACGATAATTCGATTGGCTTCTTCCAAATTGCGCTCGATACGCATCTTTAAAACTTCCGGCGAAAGCGCATCCGAAACTCTGATGCCGCGCCGTCCGGCTTTGTCTTCGTAAGCGGGACCGATTCCTCTCAAGGTCGTGCCGATTTTTTCGTTGCCCAGACGTTCTTCAGAAGTGTGGTCTAAAGCGCGATGATACGGCATTATCAAATGTGCGCGACTCGAAACTTTCAGGCGTTCGGGTGTGATGAAAATTCCCTGACTTTCCATCTGGTCAACTTCCTCGAAAAATGCTTTCGGGTCAATCACCATTCCGTTTCCGAGAACACAAACCGAATCTTTGTGAATAATTCCCGACGGAAGCAGCCGCAAAACAAACGCCTTTTCGCCGACATAAACCGAATGCCCCGCATTATGTCCGCCTTGGTAACGCGCCACGATGTCAAAGCGGTCAGCCAGCAAATCTACAATTTTCCCTTTTCCTTCGTCGCCCCATTGCGCACCGATTATAACGATTATCATATTTTGATCTTATGGTTTCTGAAAATTCTCTATGCTAAATCAAAAATTATTGTTTCCAATTTATATAAATCCCTTTGAGCCTTCACCTTCTTTCTCTAAAACTTTCTTGCACGCCGCAAGCACGCTCTCGGCTGTTATTTCGGTCGTGCATTGTTTTTCAAACGGGCAGACGGGCGCGAGGCAGCCTTCGCACGGAACTGTTTTCCGAAAAATCGTGTGGTTTTCTCCGTGCGGATGCCATCTGCCCGGCAAATCAATCGCGGCAAACACGGCAACGCACGGCGTTTCGACCGCAGCCGCCAAGTGCATCGTTCCAGTATCGTTTCCTAAATACAATCGGCAGTTTTCCAACGCTGCCGCCGCTTGCCGAATGTTTAATTCGCCTGCCGCGTTTGCTCCCGACTTCCAGTGTCGCAAAAGCCGATTGCCTTTTTCGCGGTCTTCCCGCCCGCCGAAAACAATCGGAAAAACATCATTTCGTTCGATTAATTCGGCGATGACTTCGGCAAAGCGCTCTTCCGCCCAGATTTTAGAATCCCATTTGCTGCCGGGCGCAAC
>DATLXD010000340.1:0-2955 GCA_035575965.1 Pyrinomonadaceae bacterium
ATATTTCCGAGTTCCGAAAGCGCAATCGCCAGATAATCAAACGCCAGCGCGAGCGGCTCGCCGTGAAAGTTGCCGCCGGAAATCACGTCTATGTTTTCGCAATTTTCATCGCAGAAAATTAAAGGATTGTCCGTAACTGAATTAAGTTCGATGTTGACAATCCATTCGGCGTAAGCAATCGCGTCGCGGCACGCGCCGTGAACCTGCGGAATACAGCGCAATGTGTAAGCGTCCTGCACGTTTGAAGGAGAAAACTCGCGGACGAATTCGCTGCCTGACAAAATTTCACGTAAATTAGCCGCGCATTTTTCCTGTCGCGGATGCGGTCGAAGCGCGTGAATTCTTTCGTCAAAAGCCAGCAAAGTTCCGTTTAATGCTTCCAAGCTCATACAACCAGAAACATCTGCAACATCGGCTAGGTTTATCGCTTTGTGCGTTTCCAAAACTCCAACGGCGGTCATAATCGTTGTGCCGTTGGTCAGCGCGAGACCTTCCTTTGCCGCTAATGTAATCGGTTTTAATCCGGCTTTTTCAAGTGCTTTTTTTGCCGAGAGATTTTCGCCGCTGAAAACGGCTTCGCCTTCGCCGATTAAAACGCACGCCATATGAGCGAGCGGCGCAAGGTCGCCGGAAGCGCCAAGACTTCCCTTTTCCGGAATTTGCGGGTGAACGCCGCGGTTGAGAAATTCGAGCAGCAATTCCACAGTCTCTAGCCGGATGCCGGAGAAGCCCCGCGATAAGGTGTTAGCGCGTATCAGCATAATCGCCCGTGTTGTCGGCGTGTCAAACGGCTTGCCGACACCGACCGCGTGACTGACGACGATATTTCGTTGCAAGAGTTCGACTTGCTCACGGCTGATGATTTTATCTTTGAACGCGCCGAAGCCGGTTGTGATTCCGTAGGCAATCTCGCCGCGCTCAAGCAATAACTGCACAGCGTTTGCCGAACGATTGACCTTTTCTTTTGCTTGTTCAGACAGCAAAACGCGCGGATTGTCCGGCTCGCCGAATGCAGCTGCGATGACTTGTTCAAATGTCAGGCTTTCGCCATCCAAAATGATTTCGTTCATTCGTTTATAAATTCGATTTCCCGATAAATTTCATCAATGTTTAAATCGAAACCCAGCGTCGTGATATGCAGCGACTCGCCTGCAACGTAATCGCTTTGCAGCCAAAATCTATCGTTGTCTTTCAGATAATGCGTAACGTCTTTGCTGCGGGAGGAAACCAGAACATACTCACGAAAACTTTCGATTGTTTTATACAGCCGAAATTTTTCGCCGCGGTCGTAAGATTCGCTTGATTCGGACAAAACTTCCAAGAGCAAAACCGGATTGACAAGGCATTGCAAACCGCCGATTTCTTCAAATTTTAATTCGCCGCAAATGATTGATAAATCCGGGTAGCGGTAAGTCAGCAAAGCCGGAACCTTAACACGCAAATTGACGGGGAAAACTTCGCAACTCTTTTCAAACGCTTTATCGGTCAGCTCATTCAACAGATTTCTTTCAATTCTAACGTGATTAACCGAGACTCCGCTCATTTCAAAAATCTCTCCATTAAAATACTCGAAATTCCCTTCCGCATTGCGGTCTAGCTCAAAGTATTCTTCCAGAGACATTTTTTGTTTCGGTAATGCGGTCATATTTTCACCTCAATTTCCGTGAACGATTTTACCATTCTTGAGAACTTTCTCAACTAAATTTCCGCCGAATTCGTATGCTATCTCACGATAATCATTTGTATCTAAAATTAAAATGTCGGCTTGTTTGCCGATTTCCAAAGAACCAGCTTTGTCGCCCAAACCGACCGCAAATGCGGCGTTGACCGTCGCGGCATTAAACGCTTCGGAAGGCAGCAATTTTTGATAACGGCAGGCAATCGCCATCGCTAAAGCTGGCGAAGGACACGGCGCAGAACCCGGATTATAATCGGTTGAAACGGCTATTGCGCAGCCCGCATCAATCATCTTTCGAGCGTCAGCAAAATGAGTCGCGCCGAAATTAAAATTGACTGTCGGCGTAACGATTCCGATTGTATTTGATTTTGCCAGCAAAGCAATTTCTTTGTCACTGGTCGCGTCCAGATGGTCAATCGAAGTCGCCCCGAGTCCGATTGCCATTCGCGCTCCGCCGAGATTGGTAAATTCGTCTACGTGCGCCTTTATTTTCATTCCAAAATGCTTTCCCGCTTCCAAAACTCGCTTTGATTGCTCTAAATTGAAAGCATTTTTCTCGCAAAACACATCAACAAAAAACGGATTATTTTGCCATATCGAAAGCTGTTCGGATTCAGGTATTCCGTAAGCACCGATTCCCGCGCTCTCGCCTCTGGTTTCTTGTAATTTTATCTCTTCGGCGATTTTTGATTCTATTTTCTCGAAATCAAACTTATCCAGTAGGTATAAATGCATTGCGCTCGGCAGCATTTCATTGCAAATCAAATCGACATAATCATTTTCTTTGCCTTTATATTCGGGCGGAACTGCGTGCGCCGGAAGAAACGTCGGAATCAAATCAATCGTGTGAATTTTGTTGAGAGCGAAAATCGCAGCGAGCATTTTCAGTTCCGTTTCAGTATCAAGACCATATCCGGTTTTGACTTCACAAGTTGTAACACCGAGTTCGAGAAGTTTGTCGAGGCGTTTGAGGGATTGCTCGACTAAATCCTTCAAACTCGCTTCGCGCGTTTGTCGCACGGTCGAAAGAATCCCGCCGCCGTGTTCAAGAATTTCGAGATAATCCGCGCCTTTTATTTTCAGCTCAAATTCGTTCAAACGGTTTCCGGCAAAAACAACGTGCGTGTGCGGGTCAACAAAAGCAGGACAAACAACTTTGCCTTTCGCGTCAACCACGTTTTCGCTTTCAAATTGCTCGTGAATTTCTTTCGATTTTCCAACGCCGACAATTTTCCCTTCAACAATCGCTATTGCGCCGTTTTCGATGATGCTGACAT
>DATLXD010000341.1:0-10225 GCA_035575965.1 Pyrinomonadaceae bacterium
GGCATTATTTAAGATAGTTCGTGATTTATTGCCAACATCGTTCCAGCCTTTGAATGTTGTATGGTCGGGATAACCGAGAAGGCGAATTTTCTGATTATTTTTTTCGATAAAGACAACTTCATCTTCTAAAACTCGATAACCGATTCTTTCTAATTCGCCCGATACTTCCTTGTCTCCAAGCAGCACATCGTGATTTCCCAAAACCGCAAAAACACCGTATTTTGCCTGTAAGCCTCGCAGGTTGTCGGCAACCGTCCCCACCGGCATTTTCAAATTATCACCGGTTAAAGATTCCGAAACATAATCGCCTAAAAGCACGATTAAATCCGCGTTTTGTTCGTTTGCCTTTTCGACAACCCGACGAATTTTTTCTTCCGTTACGCCGCGCGAGCCGCCGTGAATGTCCGAGATGAGAACGATTTTCAGATTGTTGAATTCAGGATTCCAATTTTTAATTTTTATATTTGTTTGATTGACGACCAGCCGAAAAGGTTCAATATAGTATGCGTAAGCCAAGCACAGCAGACCGACTGCAAATAAAACGGCGGCAATTAGAAAAAATTTCGGCAAATTCATTTTCACTTAATTTTCGGAAAGCAGATTTAACACGGCAATTTCCGGTGCAACATTAAAGCGAATCTGCGGTCCTGTGCAGCCGACTCCAGTCGTTACAAAAACATTTTTGCCGTCAACTTCGACGAATCCTTCCATAAATCGCGGGTCATTAACAAAAGCCATTGCGCCGTAAAAAGGAAATTTGACTTGTCCGCCGTGCGTGTGTCCGGCAAGCATCAGGCTGATTTCATTCGGTGCTTTCAAAAGCGAATCGGGGTTGTGCGTGATGGCGATAATGTTTTCTTTTATCGGAATCTGCTCAAAAACATTCGTCGGCACGCCACGCTTTTTCCAATAATCTTCGATGCCCCAAATATAAATTGTTTCACCCGAAACCTGAATCGGCTCAATTTCATTTTCCAAAACCTTTACGCCTATTTGCTCGAATTCCCCGCGCACTCGTTTTTCGTCAAACCACCAGTCGTGATTTCCGATAATTGCAAAAACGCCGTATTTCGCCCTAAAACCCTTCAAATTTTCAGCAATCGTTTCAAACGGCATTTTCAAATCGCTGTGTTTTCCGCCGATTTGCGAAACATAATCGCCTAATAAAACAATCAAATCCGGGTTTTGGGCGTTGGCAAGCTCGACTAATTTACGAAGTTTTTCTTCGGTTATATAATTTGAGCCGCCGTGAATGTCGGAAATGGCGACGATTTTGAAGTTGTTTAGCTTTGCGCTCCAATTCGGAATTTGCAAACTTTGCTCGTTGACGACAAGGCGGCGCGGCTCGATAAAGTAAGCATAAATACTAATTATCAAGAGAAAAAAGACGATTGTCGCAAAAACTAATAGAATTCTTTTTAGTAATAATTTCATTCTTTCTCTGCATCCCTTGCGATTAATTGTTCTTCGGAAAATACTCGCGCCAACGCTCGTCAACCAATTTTACAATATCATCACGCGGCTCAACTTCTTTCGGATACCAAGGCTTCATTCGCGCATCAATCACAACCGGCGCATGATAAACGATATGATTGTTTTTGATGGAAATTTCCTTAGCGAAAATATCGGTCGAAGGATTAAACCGCGTCCACGTCGCCCACAAGAATTTTTCGGTTGATTTGGCAAAATTCGCGTCGTCGTGCAAAACGACAATTTGAAAATCATCAAACTTGCCGGATTTTGCAATGCGAGTCGCAAGTTCTTTCTCTTCTGCGTATGAATTTCCTTCGACAACCAGACAGCCGCCGCAAAAAACTTCGGCACGTTTTACGTCTCTCGGCAATTCGCCGCGAAATTCTCTTTGTAAATCTCTTTTCGCATCGCCGACACCGACGAGCATCGCTTTCGAGCCGTGATTTATTTTGCCCGAAGCGTAATCCAAAGTATCAAAAGCGGTTCGGTCGAAAATAAAAAAATCGCTCGCCCAATCGACTCTTTCAAGAATATATTCAAACAAAGATTTAAAATCGCGCAAATTCTGCGGTTTGTCCGTGAGCAATAAAAATTTTGTCAGCGACAATTGACCTTCTCCCAAAATGCGAAAACCTGCGCCGAGTGCTTCACGCGCGTATCTTTCTTTGACAACCGCCGCCGCGAGCGAATGAAATCCGGTTTCGCCGTAACTCCACAAATCCTTCACGGCAGGCATCACGAGCGGAAAAAGCGGCGATAATAATTCCTGCAAATAATCGCCGATAAAAAAATCTTCCTGACGCGGTTTTCCGACGACGGTTGCCGGATAAATCGCGTCTTTGCGGTGGAAAACAGCCTCTGCTTCAAAAACCGGATAATCGTGAATCAAAGAATAATAACCGTAATGGTCGCCGAACGCGCCTTCGGGTCGTCGCGCGAAAGGCTGAACTCGCCCGCAAATCGCAAATTCGGCTTCGGCAATCAGGCGATGATATCTGAGCGGACTTGAAATCGTTTTAATTTTTTTGCCGTTATCATCCAAAAGCCTAATGTTTGAAAGCGGATTTTCGACTGTTTCGATTTTTCCGTCGGCTAAAACCGAAGCTAAAACGAGTTCGGGTAAATCTTCAGGAAGCGGCGCGATTGCCGACAAAATCATCGCGGGCGCGCCGCCCAAGAAAATCGTGACGGGCAGAGATTCGTTTTTTTGTTCGGCTTCCATATAATGAAAACCGCCGCCTTTGTGGATTTGCCAATGAATTCCGGTTGTCTCCGCGTCGTAACGCTGAATGCGATACATTCCCAAATTATGTTTTCCCGATGTCGGACTTTCCGTATAAACAAGCGGCAAAGTAATAAAATGTCCGCCGTCTTCGTGCCAGAGTTGAAGAAGCGGCAATTCTTCAAGATTCGCGGGGTATTCTAAAACTTCTAAAACCGGAGCGTGTTTAACCTTTTTCGTTCCGAGTTTCAAAGCCGAAAAAGCCAAATCCCGAAAATCCCAAAGCTCTTTCGGCTTTGGCGGCAAAAGAACTTCAACCATTTCAACTGCTTTTTTGACCAGTTCCTGCGGTTTTTTGCCGAAAGCCAAATCAATGCGTTTCGCCGTTCCGAACAAATTTGTAACAACTGGAAATTTTGAGTTTTTGACGTTTTTGAAAAGAAGCGCTTTTCCCTGTTCGTCAATCACACCGCGATGTATTTCGGCGATTTCCAAATACGGGTCAACTTCCGCGTCAATTTCGATTAAATCATTTTCCTGGCGAAGCTTTGCGATGAATGAGCGTAGGTTTTTGTGCATAATTGAAAATCTTCAAATTTAATTCAAACAAAACACCTCGCAAAGAGCAAACGAAGGTAAAGGTAAAGAGGCAAAAACATTTCGTATTCTTAACTTATAATTTTCTCTTAACTTATAATTTTTTTCTTTTTTACATTTAAGGCATTTTTTATGAAATAACTTTTGTTTTTCTCAAAAAACATTATAATTACTTTCAAATTCAACTCCGGTTTCTGATTAAATTTATGAAAAAACTCGTTCGTTTTACCAAGTTTTTCGCCGTCCTTTTTTTACTTTCCTTTGTCAATGCTCAAGACGCTTCCGTCAAAATATACGATGTAGTTATTAAAAACGCTCACATCGTGGACGGCACGGGAAACCCCTGGTTTAAATCCGACATCGGCATAAAAGACGGTCGTATTGCGCGAATCGGATTTATCGCGGATGACGAAGCAAAGCAAACCGTAGACGCTAAAAATCAAATTGTCGCGCCCGGTTTTATTGACGTTCACGCTCATACGGAAAATATATTCAATCGTCCCGAAGCCGAAAATTTTATACGGATGGGCGTTACGTCGCTCGTTACCGGAAACTGCGGCGGCTCTGTAACGGAGGTCGGTAATTTTCTCGGACGCTACGAAAAAACGCCTCTGGCGGTCAATCTGGCGACGCTCATCGCGCACGGTTCGGTTCGCGCAAAAGTTATGGGAGCGGAAAACCGCGCTCCGACGCCTGAAGAATTAAAGAAGATGGAAACCATCGTCGAGCAGGCGATGAAAGAAGGTGCTGTCGGTCTTTCGACGGGTTTGATTTACGTTCCCGGAACTTACGCCAAAACAGACGAGGTTGTTGCGCTCGCGCGGGTAGCTGAAAAATATCGCGGCATTTACGCGAGTCACATTCGCAACGAAGGCGATAAAGTTTTTGAAGCCGTTTCCGAAGCTATCAATATCGGCGAGCAGACGGGTATTCCGGTCGAGATTTCGCATTTTAAAATTTCCAGCAAGAAACATTGGGGGAAAACAAATGAAACACTCGGCTTAGTCCGAGCGGCGCGTGAAAAAGGCTTGGGTGTCACGGTTGACCAATACGCTTACACTGCTTCTTCGACTTCGCTCGACACGATGCTGCCAAGTTGGGTGCTGGAAAACGGACGTGAAGCGGGTAAAAAACGTCTGTCGGACGAAGCGACGCGCAAAAAAGTTACGGATGAAATAAAGAAAACGCTGAAAGACAGCCGATTCAAAGATTTTTCTTACGCTTATGTAGCAAGCTACGCGGCGAGCAAAAGTTTTAACGGTTTGAATATCAAAGAAATTGCCAAGCGCGAAAAGGGCAAAGACAATCTCGCCGCGCAAATCGAACAAATTCTGGAAATATACGCCGGCGGCGGAGCGCAGATGGTTTTCCGCAAGATGAGCGAAGAAGACGTGCAAAACATTATGCGCGCACCTTTTACAATGATTGCTTCGGACAGCGGTGTGCGCGAATTCGGCGAAGGCGTGCCGCACCCGCGCGGCTACGGAAACAACACCCGCGTTCTGGGTCATTACGTCCGCGAGTTAAAAATTATCACGCTCGAAGACGCGATACGCAAAATGACGAGTCTTCCGGCGCAGACTTTCCGTTTAAAAAACAGAGGTTTGATAAAAGAAGGATTTGCTGCCGATTTGGTGATTTTCGACGAAAAAACCGTCTCCGACAAAGCGACTTTTGAAAATCCGCATCAATATCCGGTCGGCATTTCAAGCGTTTTCGTGAACGGGAAAGCGGTGATTTTAGACGGGCAATTGACTAATATCCGCTCCGGCACAGCTTTGCGAATAAATGAAAATTAAGCAACAAAAAGCCGCAAATAAACATTTTTACGTGCTGTTTGCGGCTTTTTATTTGAAAGTAAATTTCCATTTACCGTTTCAATTTTGGATTTGTTACGCCTGAAACCTTTTTTTCTTTCCGCAAATCTTCGCGGTTCAAATCAAGTTCGTTTGCAGAAATAACCTCGATTTTTTGCGTCGGGAAACGCTTTTTCAAATCGTCCATAAAAATCCTTGCATCGCCGACGATGATTATGTCGCCGCCGTTAAGATTCGCCGACGCAAATTTTTTGACTTCTTCGGCTGAAACACTTCGGACTCTTGTCATATAAGTATTCAATTCATCCGCGCTCAAACCGAAAGTGTAAAGGTCGACGAGTCTGGCGGCTAAACCGTCGGTGGTTTCCAGACTGTTTCCGAATGCGCCGGTCAAAGTCAGTTTGCGCGGCGTTAATTCTGCTTCTTCAGCCGTACTGCTTCCAAGCCTGTCGATTTCTGCGGCGACAAGTTCGACAACTTTGGCGGCTGTTTCATTTTTCGTCTGTACCCGCGCCAATAAATTTGTCTGGTCATTTCGAGAAGCCAGATTGCTTCCCGCGCCGTAACTAAGCCCCTGTTTGATACGAATTTCCGCATTCAAACGTGCCGAATATCCGCCGCCGAGAATAGTATTGGTAACCGTCGAAGGATAATAAGTTTCGTCCGATTGACATTTTTCTTCAAAACAATTGACGCGACCTAAGCCGAGTTTTTTCGCGTAAGTTACCGCCGCTTGTCCAGACTTCGGCAAGTCGACAACCAGAATTTTACCGACCACCGTTTTGCTCGGTTTGCTTTGCATTTTTTTCACCATTGCCGTCGTCGGAACTTGCGGCGCGTCTATTTTCGCCACCGGCATTTTTGGATTGTTCCACGTTCCGAAGTATTTTTTGGCAATCGCGTCCGCATTTTCGCTTGAAACGTCGCCCGCGAATATCAATACCGCTCGATTCGGCAAGTAAGTTTCACGATAAAATTTCGCAATGTCGGCTTGCGCGATACTTTTCAAACTTTCCGGTGTTCCGATGGCGTTATGCTCACCGAAAGTGTAGCGGCTGGCGACAAAACCCGCCAAACTTCCCGGCTGTTTCAAGGCGACAGCCAGTTCGTCGTTGGTCTGCGTTTTGAAAAGGTCGATTTCCTTCGGCGCAAACGCCGGGTTCAAAACCACATCGCTCATAATCGCTATTGCCTGTTCTAGTTTGTCGGAAGTTACGTTAATGTTGACGACGGTCGAGTTCCAATTCGCTCGCGCACTGATATTGCCGCCCAAAAACTCGATTTGTTCGGCGATTTCGGTTGCCGTACGTGTCTTCGTTCCTTTTGTCAGAAGCGAAGCCGTCGTATTTGCCAAGCCGTCTTTCACTTCCCCTTTTGCAGCAGCAGCATTGAGCAACAGCGAAACGGTAACGAGCGGCACAATTTTGCGTTCGACAACCGCGATTTTCAAACCGTTCGGCAATTCACTGTTTTGAATTGCGGGAATTTTCACCTCTTGCGGTGCGGACGGAGCGGGCGGCTTCTCTTGCGCCTGCGCGCAAGGAATTAAAAATGCAAAATTAAGAATAAAAAATGCTGCAATGTTTTCGACAATTTTGAATTTTTCATTTTTCATTTTGAATTCTCCTCGTTGACGTAATAAATTACCACGCGATTATTGTCCGCAAAATACTGCTTCATTACTCTCTGCACGTCGGCGGCGGTAACGGCTTGCAGTTGTTTGAGTTCCGTATTCACGGCATTTGGGTCGTTTTCATAGATGACGCCGTTGCCGATGGCAAAGGCTTTTCCGCGATTTGTTTCAAGCCCGCGCAAAGCATTGGCGACAATGCTGTTTTTCGCCTTTTCGAGTTCTTTAGCTGAAACTGGAGCATCCTGAATCTTTTTGAGTTCCGCCAGCAGAGATTTCTCGCCCATTTGCGGCGTTTTACCGCTCGCCATTACCGCCGTGAAAGTAAGCAAGCCTTTATCTACGCGCTCGTCAACGCCGAACGACGCTTCCTGCGCTATCTGCTGTTTATAAATCAATTCCTGATACAAACGCGAAGATTCGCCGCCTGACAAAATCGCCTGCGCAATCTTCAAAGCGGCAATGTCTCTGCTTTTTGAATCGGGCGCGAGATAAGTTATCGCCACAGCCGGAAGCGGCACATTCGGTGCTTTGACTGTCTGGCGTTTTTCAGCCGTTCTCGCTGGTTCGACTTCGGTTACACGCGGAATTGCTCCGCTCGGTCGTTCGATTCGGTTGAAATATTTATCAACCCAAGCGTCAAGCTGCTTTTGCTCAAAATCGCCGACGACAATCAGCGTCGCGTTGTCGGGACGATAAAATGTTTTGTGGAATTTTTGTGCATCCGCTACTGTTGCAGCTTCCAAATCTTCGATTGTACCGATAGTTGTTCGCTTATACGGATGCGTCGTGTAGGAAAGTGTTTGAATTGCTTCCTGAAATCTGCCGTAAGGCTGCGCCAAAACACCTTGCCGAAATTCTTCTTGAACCACTTTGCGCTCGGATAAAAAATTCGGCTCATCAACATTCAAATTTGAAAGTCGTTCGGCTTCCGCCCATAAAATCGTTTCCAGATAATTCGACGGAACGACTTCGTGATAAGCGGTTACGTCGTCGGAAGTAAAAGCGTTGTTGTTTCCGCCAACGTCTTCGGTAAGACGGTCAAACTGCTCGCTTTTTAAGTTCTTCGTGCTTTTGAACATCAGATGTTCAAACAGATGGGCAAAACCGTTGCGTCCGTTCGGGTCGTTTTTCGAGCCGACATCAAACCAAACCTGCACCGTCACGGTCGGGCTGGAATTATTCTGCACCGAAACGACTCTCAAACCGTTTTTCAAAGTTCGCTGTTTGATGTCGAGCGGAGCGATTTTCGTTTGGGCAAAAGCCGTCTGAAAAGCGGCGAAAGCAAAAACAAATAATAAAACCAACGATATTTTTCGCATACTTTTTTCCTTTCCTAGATTTTTCGTGTGATACGTTTTGAACGCAAACAGGTTTTAGATGTTAAAAACCCAAACTCAGATGTAGTCAAATTTCATAACGCCGATTGTAGGGGCAGGTCTTGTGCCTGCCCAATGAGCGCGAGCGAATGTAAAAGATTAAATTTAATCAAGAATTTAATCTGTATATGTTAGCGACATTCGTCGCTGTGGGCAGGCACAAGACCTGCCCCTACAAATAATTTATGCTTGATTGTAATCGTAAAAACCTTTGCCGGATTTGCGACCGAGCCAGCCCGCGTCAACCATTTTTACCAATAACGGACACGGACGATATTTCGGGTCGCCCAAACCTTCGTGCATCACATTCAAAATCGCCAGACAAACGTCTAAGCCGATAAAATCCGCCAAGGTTAGCGGTCCCATCGGATGATTCATACCGAGTTTCATAATACCGTCAATGCTTTCTTTAGTCGCCACGCCCTCATACAAAGCAAAAATCGCTTCGTTTATCATCGGCAGCAAAATTCTGTTTGCCACGAAACCCGGGAAATCCTGACAATCGAGCGGCGTTTTGCCCATTTTCTCAGACAATTCTTTGACCTTCGCATAAGTTTCATCCGATGTCGCAATACCGCGAATGACTTCGACGAGCTTCATCAAAGGCACGGGATTCATAAAGTGCATTCCGATAATTTTGTCGGGGCGTTTCGTTGTCGCCGCGATTTTCGTTATCGAAATTGAAGAAGTGTTTGAAGCGAGAATCGCATCGGGCGATGTAATTTCGTCAAGCCGTTGAAACAATTGCTTTTTAATTTCAAAATTCTCCGTCGCGGCTTCGACGACGATAAAACAATCTTTCAAATCTTCAAGATTCGTCGTTGTTTTTATTCTTCCGAGAACTTCGCCTTTTTGCTCCTCGGTCATCGTTTCTTTTTTCACGAAACGGTCAAGACTTTTTTCAATCGCCGCAAAACCTTTCTTGACAAAATCTTCGCTGATGTCGCAGATAATAACTTCATAACCCGAATTCGCGGCGGTTTGAGCAATTCCGTTGCCCATCGCGCCCGCGCCGATTACTCCAAAAATTTCACTCATTATAAATAAACCTTTCCTTAATAAATTTTTATAAAAACCTTTTCTAAGAAATTAACTAAATTGCCTGTATAAAACAACCGGACAAAACCTGTCAGGTCAATCAAACCTTTCAAAGGCGAATGTCGCAACTCTCCGTAATTTGTCCGATTAATTTTTATATCCGGGTTTATTGATTAAAATCTTAATGATAAAATCAAGCGATTATTCAGAAACGAACGGAAACACTTCATCAACAACAATGGCAGCAACAAAACAGGAAAAAGGCTTAACGCTTATCGAAGCGATTCGGCAAGGCATTCACGAAGAAATGACGGCGGATGAAACCGTGTTCGTCATCGGCGAAGACATCGGCGCATACGGCGGCGCGTTCAAACTAACCGAAGGTTTTATTGACGAATTCGGCGCGGAACGGATGATTGACACGCCGATTTCCGAAGCCGCGATTGTCGGCGCGGCGTGCGGCGCGGCACTTCTCGGAATGAAGCCGGTGGCGGAATTTCAGTTTATAGATTTTATCTCGTGCGGTTTCGATATGCTGACGAACTACGCGGCAAAATCGCGTTATCGCGGCTGCGGTTCGATTCAAGCCGTCTTTCGCGGACCGTGCGGTTCGGGCGTGCGCGGCGGACCGTTTCATTCTTTGAATGCCGAAGCGTTTTTCTTGAATACAGCCGGTTTGAAAATGGTCGAGCCGTCAACCGCTTACGACGCGAAAGGTTTAATCAAAGCGGCAATCCGCGACCCGGACCCGGTTTTGTTTTTTGAACACAAAAAACTTTATCGCCTGCCGCGCCTGCGGGAAGAATTGCCCGCAGAAGATTACATTGTCGAAATTGGCAAAGCCAGAATTGCCAGAGAAGGCAAAGATTTATCAATTATCACCTTCGGCGCGCAGGTTTTGAATGCTTTGGACGCAGGCGAGATTTTGGAAAAGGAAGACGGTTTGCAAATTGAAATTATAGATTTACGAACGCTCGCACCGCTCGATAAAGAGGCGATTCTGGCGACGGTGAAAAAGACAAACCGCGCTCTCGTTCTGCACGAAGCGAGTCTGACGGGCGGCATCGGC
>DATLXD010000342.1:0-2389 GCA_035575965.1 Pyrinomonadaceae bacterium
CGCTAACCCGACGCATCCGTAAAGCGCGTATTTCTGCGCCTTTTCGCCGATGACAATTCCCCAATCAACCGCAAACAGAAAAATTCCGTAAGCCAGATGCCACGCCGTCGCCGTAACACCCAAAATATAAAAAATCATCACCCATGGAATTGCGAATTCCCTTGCAACAATGTCAAAAGCTAACTCGGCATTTCCGGCGACCGGCGTGAGATTCAAACCGGGAATCATCCCGAAACGCAGATTGAGAATGTGAAACGTCAGAAAGAAGAAAAGGAAAATGCCCGTGATGCGCTGAAAAATGTAAAACCAATTGCGCCCGTAGCCGTAATTAACCGCATTTGGACGCGCTTCGGCGGAAATCATAATGCCGTAAATCGAATGAAACAGAAGCGGCAGGAAAATCCCGAAAATTTCGACGAACAGCAAATACGGCAGATGATGAATGTCGGTGACGTGGTCTTCAAAAACCTTTTCACCACTCATCGCCGTCGAATTAGTATACATATGCACGAGAAAATAAATGCCGAGCGGCACGATGCCAGTTATCTGGTGCAATTTGCGAAGCAGAAACGTCCTGCTGATTTTGACTGCCATTTTTCAAGCCTCAAGCGGATTTTGGATTTAAGATTTTGGATTCGTAATTTTGTAATTCTAATTTCAAATTCCGAAATCGGCAATTCACCAATCTTAGATTTTTATCATACCTTTTATTTGTTTATAAGATAAAATGAATTCCATTGCACAAATTGTGTAGGAAAACTTATTATCAAACGGTAAGTTAAAACAGTAAGTAGTAAATGAGGAATTCTTTTTGTCTATTCACTTACCACTTAGCATTTACCGTTCACCACTTAAAAAAATGCACATTGAAACCTTAAAAGTATTTTGTGATCTTGTTGATATGCAGAGTTTTTCGCTCGCGGCGGAGCGAAATTTTGTTACGCAGTCGGCGGTCAGCCAACAGATTCGCACGCTCGAGGACAAATTTAAACGCCGCTTGCTTGAAAGAGTGCGCGGGCGACGCGAGGTGCGTTTAACTCCGGCAGGCGAAGTTTTTTATCGGGAATGCAAAAATGTTTTGGCAAGCTACGACGCGCTCAATGAAAGTATGAGCGGACTCGTCGGCAAAATTAGCGGCACGGTAAAAGTCGCAACTGTTTATAGCGTCGGACTTCACGAATTACCACCGAAAGTTCGTGAGTTTATGTCGAAGTTTCCCGCCGCAAAAATTGATTTGGAGTATTCGCGGACGACGCGCGTCGTCCGCGATGTTTTGAACGGCACGGTCGAACTCGGCGTTGTCGCCTTTCCCGAGCCGCGTCGCGGCTTGACGATTGTGCCGATGGCAAGCGACCGACTTGTTCTGATTTGCCCGCCGGAACACGAATTTGCCGAGCGCGAGCAAATCAAAGTAAAGGAATTAAAAGGACGCGATTTCGTCCTTTTCGAGCGCGACATTCCGACGCGCAAGGCAACCGACCGAATCTTAAAATCCTACGGCGTTGACATTCGCAAAGCCGCCGAATTCGACAATATCGAAACCATCAAACGCTCGGTCGAAGTCGGTTTCGGTCTGGCAATCGTCCCGCATCCGTCGGTTATTGACGAAGAAAAAAACAACCAGCTCTGCGTCATCGAACTCGCCGAAAAAGACTGGATTCGTCCCGTCGGCGTCGTCTATCGAACCGACCGAACGCTTTCGATTGCGGCGAAAAAGTTTGTTCAACTGCTCGAAAACAAATCTTAAAACGATGAAAAGCCGTGTTATATTAACGCAGTAAAATATGCGTTACGATTTTGACTGGGACACAGGAAAAGCTAAAAGTCGGCGTGATTTATCTTTTTTTTCTCGCCGGTTAATTCTTCGAGCATGGCGCGGCAAGACGCCGTTACGAATTCGATAATGCGGAAACACGCGCGAAGCAGGTATGTTTTCGTCCTTATTGGCGTGCCGGCTTCTGCATTTATTATTATGCGAAAGTCCTGTTTGATTTACTCTTCCAGACTGCTTGTATCCAACTTGATTTCGGGAAATTCTCGGGCAAATTGTTCGCGCGATTTCGCGTCAATTTCGCCGCGAAGAGATTTCGTTCCAACATTTGATTTGAATTTTCCGTTGTTGTCGTAAAGGCGGCGGTATTGAGCCGAATTTCGGATTACGCCCTGCACATAACCTTTCGTCTCGCGGAAGGGAATCGCTTCGACGAATTCGTCCATTTCAAACGGCAATGTCGCCCGCCACTGCGGAACTCGTCCAGGTCCGGCGTTGTAAGCGACGGCGACGTATTCAATGCGCCCGAACTTATTGAGTTGGTCGCGCATATAAGCCGTACCGAGTTCGATGTTGAGCGCGGGCTGGAAAAGCGTTTCGCCGTAAATCTCGGTTGTC
>DATLXD010000343.1:0-2943 GCA_035575965.1 Pyrinomonadaceae bacterium
GCAAAGGCGAGCGGAACTCTTTCGGGCGTTTCGATGATTAAGGTTTCTTCGGTTTCGATGATTGATTGATTTATCATTTTGAATTTCAGATTCAAAATCTCAACTTGCCTTTACTTTCAAGAATTTACGCTTACCTACTTGAATCAAGATTTCGTTTGTTTGCGAGTCAACTTCTAAACCTGTGCTGGAATGTCTGTATTCGATTACAATTAAATTCAGATTTAATTGTAATCTGACATCTGTGTTAGAAACTTTTTCGTTGTTCAGTCTCACGCCGCCTTGTTCGATTAAACGCTTTGCTTCGCCTTTTGAGGCAACGAGATTTGTTTGAACGAGTAAATCAACGAGTTTGTAATCACCGGAAGCAACAATCTTTTCTTCAATCTCGTCGGGAATTTCTTTTTTCACAAAGCGACGATTGAATTCTTCTTCAGCTTTGTCAGCATCAGAAACAGAATGAAAATCTTTGGTAATGAGTTTTGCCAACTCGACTTTTGCATTGCGAGGATTTTCTTCGCCGCTTTCACATTTTGTTTTCAAAGCGAGAATTTCATTCGCGTTCAAATCAGTTAAAAGCTCAAAATAACGCCACATCAAATCGTCGGAAATTGACATTATCTTGCCAAACATTTCGTTTGGCGCGTCGGCAATGCCGATATAGTTTCCCAAAGATTTTGACATCTTTTGCACACCGTCCGTGCCTTCGAGAAGCGGCGTGGTCAAAACGACTTGCGGCTCTTGCGCGTATTCGCGCTGCAAGTTTCGCCCGACAAGAAGGTTAAATTTTTGGTCAGTTCCGCCGAGTTCGACATCGGCATTCAAAGCAACTGAATCGTAGCCTTGCACAAGCGGATAAAGAAGTTCGTGCAGGGCAATCGGTTTTTCCTCGCGCATCCGCTTTTCAAAATCATCGCGTTCGAGGATTTGCTTGACAGTTGTTTTCGCAGCGAGTTTGATAAAATCTGCCGCGCCGAATTTATCGAACCATTCGGAATTAAAGCGAACGACGGTTTTTTCTCGGTCCAAAATCTTAAAGATTTGTGTTTTATACGTTTCGGCGTTTGCCGCAATTTCCTCCGGCGTCAACATCGGACGAGTTGCAGATTTTCCGCTTGGGTCGCCAATCATTCCGGTAAAATCGCCGATGAGAAAAATCGCCGTGTGTCCGAGTTCCTGAAACGCTTTTAATTTGCGGATAACAACCGTGTGTCCGAGATGAATGTCCGGCGCGGTCGGGTCTGCGCCGTATTTTACGAGTAAGGGCTTGCCGGTTTTCGCGGAATTTTCCAATTTTGCGCGTAAATCTTTTTCGCGGATTAAATCAACCGCGCCTTTTTTCAAAAATGCAATCTGTTCGTCAATTGTCATAGATGTCAGTCGTAAAACGGATGTTCTAAATAAGGCTTGGAAATCTCGATGATTTCATCCTCAGGATTACCTTTTGGAAACTTGTCGCTTTTATCAACAAATTTAAATTTTACTTCAACTTTTATAAAGTTACATTTTTCATAAACGAATCGCTCGGTTATTGATGATATTCCTCCATCAACAGAAAACATTTTGTCTAAATCTCTTCGTTTCATCCCGACTTTAATTTTTTCGATTCCAGCTAAAGCATCGGTAACACATTTACAACTTGTCGTTTGGCTTTGACCATCTGAAGTTTTGGGGAAATTAAATAGAAGAACTATTCCTGAAACTATTAACACTGAAACCAATAGTCCTTTCATAAATTCTCCTTGAATTTAAAAAGCGTGAATTTCCAAACCATTCTATTCTGCGCTTCGTCGAAAATATATTTTCCTTCAATCACGCGCCAAAAGCCGAGAAATTCCCAACGTCCGACGGCTAATTTATTAAAGAGCGGAGCGGCGTGTTCGGTTTCAATAGCATTGAACATCGCCCGGTTAAACAAATCGAGCTTTTGGTCACCGCGCCTGCCCGCGCCCGTGTAGAAAATCGTGTCTCGCGTGTCGCCGTGAAAATCAGGATAGCACGGATTTATTTTGCCGAAATCGGTTAAAAGAGAAATCAAACGTCCGTCACGCTGGTAGATTCCATTCCGCGTTTTGTGAATTTCGGAAACTTCATTCCACGAAAAGACATCACCGCCGACTGCCGTTTTCAAAAATTTTTCGTTTGTTAAATAACTTTTGATTTTTTGGCTCGACACTTCTAAATTTGGTGCTAAAATTCTTCGGCTTCTCAAAAAATTCCGTAAAAATTTTAGCAGTTCTCTCGTTTTATTTCACGATAAATAGAATAGCGTCTTCCCCCGAAGAGCCGGAAAGTTTTTCTGCTCCGGGTCAAATATATTTCGCATATAATCAAGAATTTCCGGCATTAAATCATCCGACCGGGCAACTGTGCTTTTGTGGTGACGGAAAAGAATGTAGATTAAAATTTAACCACATTGTTAATATATTTTTAATAGAGTTAAATTCCCAAAATTTTCTTCTTCGTATTTGCAACTTTTTCGGGTTTTTACTAGGCTGTGTTGATACAAGTAGGCTAAACTGTTCAATAAGATGAATGTTAAGTTAACTGATGAACAATGGCTAAAGATTTTCTTTGGGAAATGCCATTCGCTTTATTTTAACCGGCGGACAAAGAAACGATATGACACAAGCCGAAGCGTTGGTTGAAAATCTGTTTCCCGATTATGTGATTGCCGACAAAGGTTATGATTCGGACAAATTCGTTTTGCTGTTGAGAAAAAAAATGCAAGTCGTTACTCCGTCAAGAGTAAATCGCAAACTCAACAGAGTCATTGACACGCAGTTATACAAAGAACGTCATTTCATTGAATGCTCGTTTCGTTTTTTTAATTTTTCAACGGTAGTTGTCGGCATAATTTTTTCTTAATCGGCGAAAGCAACGCTCAATTGTTTGAGCGGCATTGATTTTCTCGCGTCCAGTTCGTCAATATTTTCGCGGTCGACG
>DATLXD010000344.1:0-7459 GCA_035575965.1 Pyrinomonadaceae bacterium
TTTATCTTTGATGCCCAACACCGATATTTCGCCGACAAGCGACGTTTTTGAATAATGTGTTTCAATGTCTTCGGGGTGAATGTTTTTCCCGTTCGGCAAAACAATGACATCCTTGGAGCGTCCGACAATAAACAAATGACCTGTTTCATCAAATTTTCCCAAGTCGCCCGATTTGAACCAGCCGTCTTCGGTGAAAGCGTCTTTTGTTGCCGCTTCGTTTTTGTAATAACCTTTGAAAACCTGCTTGCCGCGAATCAAAACTTCGCCTGCGCCGTCGTCGTTTGGCTCGCCGAGTTTTATTTCGGCGTAATTGACGGCTTTGCCGACTGTTCCAATGGCACTGTCTTCAAATCTGGTGCAGGAAACCGCGCCGGTCGTTTCGGTCAAGCCGTAGCCTTGAATCAGTGTGAAACCGAGCGCGTGATAATCTCTGGCAATTTTTTCGTCAAAGCGCGAACCGGCGGAAATCGTAATATCGAGCTTGCCGCCGAAACCGTCGTGGACTTTGCCGAAAAACTTTTTACCCAAATTGACGTTAAATTTGTCGCGCAGGAAAACATTGGTTTTGAGCAGGACATTGAAAAGCATCTGAACGGGTTTCGGCTGTGCCGCCACACCGTCGAAAATCTTTTTGTGAAACAAATACCAGAGGCGCGGAACACCCGTCAGGAGCGTGATTTCCTTTGTCTGAAAAGCCTTTTCCAGTTCGGCGGGCGCAATCTCTTTGACATACCAAACTTTCGCGCCGACGCTGGCGATAACCCACAAATTGACGACCTGCGCGAAAACGTGAAACAGCGGCAAAACGCTCAATACGACTTCTTTGTCCGAGAGGTTCATTGCTTCCTGACAACCCGCTGTTTCATAGAAAATGTTGCCGTGCGTCAAGGGAACGCCTTTCGGTGTGCCGGTCGTGCCAGACGTATACATCAAAACGGCGATGTCATCAGGTTTTGCCAGAAGCGGTTTAGAATCAAAATCGGCGGGACGTGCGGTTGTCGCCCAATCTTCAAACGTTTGAAATCCGTTGTTTGATTCAAAGTCCTGCAAAACGACGGCGGGAATTCGTCTGCCGAGTCGTTCTTCGACCTCGTGAAAATGCTTGACGAAATCCGTGCCGATAAAAGCGAGTTTGGCTTCGGAATTTTCGAGAAAATTGCTGAGCGTTTCAATTTCGGCGTGTGGGTCAATTGGCACACAGACCGCGCCGCAATACAGCATTCCAAAATATGCGATTGCCCAGCGCGGATGATTTTCGCCGATTAAGGCAACGCGGTCACCGAAAGCGATGCCTTCCTTTTCAAGGCGATAAGCGATTGAGCGCACCGCGTCGAGCATTTCGCCGAAAGTGTATTTGCCTTCGGTTTCCTCGCCAACAATTTGCATCGCCGTTTTATCGCGGTGTGATTCAGCACTGTCAATAATCAGTTGGATGAATGAATCTTTCATATTTTTATGGAGATTTTATCACAGCGGCACAAAAGACAAAGAAAAAATTTAACCATCCCGCTTCGCGTTAACACAGATAAACACAGATTTCTCAGAGCGATGAGCGCGATAATGATGAGTGGTAAATTAAGAAATTTCCAGGTATTCATCATTTATCATTCTTAACTCATCATTTTTTGTCTGTGTTTATCTGCATATATCTGTGGTTAATTTCTTTTCTTTAGAAATTTAATTAATTTTTGGAACGCGAACTTTCAAAGCCTTCGGCACAATTTCGTAAATTGCCGGAAGTTTGCCGGGCAGTTCGCCGTCGGTTTCGATGAAAATTGTCTGATTCGCTTTTGCCGGAGAAACTTCGATACGCTTTGCGAGTGTTGATTTTACTTCTTCTAATTCGAGATGTGAACCATTGTAAAGTTTGTAAGCATTCAATAAAATCTTTGCCGTTTTAATATCGCCGATATTCACCACATCAAAAAAGCCGTCGTCGAGTTTGGCTTCGGGCGCGATTTTCATTCCGCCGCCGAAGTAACGCGAGTTTGCCACGCAAAAATTTATGGTGTTCAAAAGTTTTTCTTCGCGGTCGTCAATTTTTACGCGAACGGTTGTAAATTCAGAGTCGAGAACTTCCTGCAAAGTTGAAAAGGCAAATTTTGCCCGTCCGCGAATCGTGTCAAACGGAAGCCACCCGAATGAGTTTTTTGCTTTGACTCGCTCGTTGATTGCCGCGCTCAAACCGAAGGAGGAAACATTGAGAAAATAGCGGGAGATTTGCCGGTTTTGCTCGTTGAGAAAAGTTACCTTGCCGACATCAATCGTTTTCGGTTCGCCTTCACGCAAACCTTTTGCCGCTTCACGCGCCGCGCTCGGCATATTCAAAGTTCGACGAAAATCGCCTCCTGTTCCCGACGGCAAAATTCCCAGCTCAATATCTTTTCCGCTTTCCAAAATGCCGTTAGCAACTTCGTTTATCGTGCCGTCGCCGCCACAGGCAATAATGAATCTTCGCCCGCCCGTCGCCGCATGTTTTGCCAATTCGATACCGTCGCCTGGTTTTTTTGTAAATGCAACCTGAAATGCGCCGAAATGCGCCCGCAAATCCGAGGCAATCTGCGCCCAACGCGATTCTGTCGAGCCAGCCGCTGATTTTGGATTGACAATGACGAGCGGCAAATTTTCGCCGCCGTTGTTTGAAAAGGGTTTTTCCGTTTTGACAGACAATTTTGAAAATTCCTATAGGCAATAACAAAAAGGTGAAGTCGCGGTTGACTTCACCTTTTTGCATATCGGTTAATTCTGTATTTTAGCGACGATTCTGCATATAACTTGACGCCATTGTCGCTAAATCGTCCATCGCGCTTCCGTCGTTGTTTTTGTCGAGATAACCGGAAATCATATCCATCATCGGATTCCCGGACGACTGCATTTGCTGCTGCTGACCTTGCAGCATCGAGTTCAGACCGTCCGCGTCAAGTCCTTGCTGCTGTTGTTTTTTGCCCAAAAATCCCATTATAATTGGCGCGAGCGTAATCAATAATTGAGCCGTTTGTCCGAGGCTCAAACCGCTGTTTTGGCTGACCTGCTGCGCGACCGCGCCTTGCTTGTTGCCGAAAATATGTCCGAGAACTCCAAGACCGTCGTCTGAATTCGGGTTATTAACATAACCGCCCAAATTGTTCAAAACATCGCCGTTATGGTCTTGCTGCAACGCTTGATTAAGCGATTCTGCGCCTTGCGGCTGAGCGGCGTTTTGCGCCAGACCGCTTAGAATCATCGGCAAAGCCATCTGAATCGCGCTCGAAATCGCGCCGGGATTTGCGCCGAGATTGTTGCTCATCTGGTTGACGACTTCGTTTCCTTGCTGTTGTCCGAGTAAATCTTCTAATGAAAACATCGTATTTCTCCTTTTTCAAAAAAATTGCTAACCTTTAACTTGTTTCGCCATCATAACAAAAATTCCTCACGTTGTCGTTTGCGAAACTATCGGTTACAAATTATTCAGGAATGAAGATTAAGAAATACAAATTTTCCCACACGGTGATTTTAATTTTTGGTCTCGGTTTGATTGGCTTGTCTTTTTTTCTGCTTGCCGCCTCCTACCGCGAAAGCGTCAAAGACGGAAAGCCTTTTTGGATTATCAAAAAAATCGCCGTTCCCGCGCCTTTTTCCAGAGTTCACACAATTTTAAATGAAGCAGAAAAACTCGGCGAGCCTTTCGGAATAGCCGTCAGAGACGATGAAATTTTTTTCTCGGACGGCGAAACGGGAAGGATTTGGAAAATCACGAATTACAAGGATTTTTCGGTCGTAACTGATAAACTCGATACGCCTTCGGCGATTGCTTTTGACCAAAACGGCGATTTGATTGTCGCCGATTCGGGAACGCACACGATAAAGCGCGTAAAAATTTTAAGCGGCGCGATTGAAACGGTTGCGGGCGTCGAATGGCAAAAGGGATTTGCCGACGGCGATGCCGGAAACGCGCTTTTTAACGCGCCGATTGGGATTGCCGCGGCTGGCGATAAAATTTTTGTCGCCGACACTTACAACGATAAAATTCGCGTGATTGAAAACGGACAAGTTTCGACTTTAGCGGGAGGCGAGCAAGGTCTTGCCGACGATAGAAACGGTTTATCGGCAAAATTCGATACGCCTTGCGGAATCGCGGTTTTGAAGGACGAAAGTTTAATCATCGCCGATACCGGAAACAACCGTCTGCGCCGTGTTGAATCAAGCGGCAGGACGACGACTTTTGCCGGAAGAGACAAAACAGAAGAAGAAAAGAAATTAACGAACGAAAAACCAATTCTCGACGGTCAGATTTCTCAAGCAAGATTCATCGAGCCGCTCGCCGTTTCGGTTGATAAAGCAGGTGTAATTTATGTCGCCGACGCGAATTCGATTCGCGCCGTCGGTAGAAAATCTCCAAATACTATCGAAACGATTTCCGATACCAAGCGCGGCTTTGCTGATGGAGATATGCCAACCGCGCGTTTTAATCGTCCTAGCGGATTGTTTGCCGATGAACAAGGCAATTTGTTTGTCGCCGACGCGGAAAATCAAGCAGTCAGAATTTTTACCGGTACGGATTTGGGCAGAGAAATAACCGAAAAGGAAGTTGAAGATTTGCGGTTCACACCTGAAGAATTTCGCAATCTTCAACCGCCGCGCTGGTCTTATGACCCGCCGGACGCGCTGCGCGACGTTGCCGGAACGCTGGGCGAAGTTCGCGGATATATTGGCGAAGGCACAAGGTCTTGGTTTCACAACGGTTTGGACATTGCCGGAGAATACGGCGAAACGGCGCGTTTTGTCCGTTCGGAAAAAGTTTTGCGCCCCGTCGCGGCGGAGAATTTTGCGACCACGCGAGAGCAAATTCGAATGCCGACGCTCGGCTATATTCACATCAACCTCGGGCGCACCCACGACAGAATTATTTATAAAGACAGTCGCTTTCAATTTTCCTATGACGAAGGAAAAACATTGCGCGGTTTGCGCGTTCCGCGCGGCGCAAAATTTGAAGCAGGCGAAGCCCTCGGTACGCTCAATTCTTTAAGTCACGTTCATCTTATCGCGGGAAGAGGCGGCGCGGAAATGAACGCGCTCGACGCGCTTCTTTTGCCCGGTGTCGCCGACACGCTTGCGCCGACGATTCAAAAAGTTTTGCTGTTTAACGAAAATTGGCAGCCGATTGCCGAAACCAATGGAGCGGAGAAACGTATCAAACTCGCGGGAAAGACGCGCATCGTCGCCCGCGCTTTTGACCAGATGAGCGACCTGCGTTATCGAAAGCTCGGCATATACCGAATCGGCTATCAGATTTTGAGCGAAGATAATATGCCGCTCGCCGAAATAAATTGGACAATTTCCTTTGCGCGTCTGCCGGATGAAGATGCCGTTTCGCTCGTTTATGCGCCGGGCAGTCAATCGGGTTATTCGCCGCGCACGGTTTTTAATTACATCGCATCAAACGAAGTTCAAAACGGTTTTGCGCGGGAAAGTTTTTTTGACGCCGCGCAGCTTGATTCGGGAAATTACGTTTTGCGCGTTTATGCGGCGGATTTTTTCGGCAATCAAACATTTGAAGATGTTAATTTTGAAGTCGTTAAATGATAAAAAATAGTTTTGATAAGATATTCGTTTTTTATCCTGCTTATTCTGTAAATAATTTTGTTGAGGTAAATATGAAAAGTTTTATAGCGTCCGTCTCTTTACTTGTGCTTGCCTTACCGGCAATAGCTTTAACTTTGAAAGCAAATGCAACAGATAAAAACGAGCCGTCAGCCATTCGCGCTACGCCGCCCGCGCCGAAATTCAGCGACATTGAAAGACAAACCGAATTGGCAAAAAGGCGCGCCAAAGTTTTTGCCGCGATGGACGACAAAAGCGTTTTGATTTTGTTCAGCGCGCAGCCGAAAATTTATACGAACGACGTGGATTTTTTGTATCGGCAGGAAAACAATCTGTATTATTTGACCAGTCTCAAACAAAATGGCGTGACGTTGATTTTAATAAAAGACGGCACGCAGCAGCGGGAAATTTTATCTCTGCCGAAACGCAACCCGGCAAACGAAACATGGAACGGCAGAATGTATTCTAGCGAAGATGCAACGCGCATCTCCGGCATCAAAAACGTTACCGATGCGTCCGAACGCGACACTTTTCTCCAGGCAATCAAAGACAAAACGGTTAGTTCGTTTTTTACCGAAAATATCTATCTTTTACTGCCCGAAGGCGGCAATGATGCGGACGGAATGCGCGAGTTTGCGAAAGAGAATGAATTTGCAAAAACTCTAAACGGTTTCAAAGTCAAAAATGCCCAGCCGATTTTTGCCAATCTGCGTCTGATAAAATCGCCGTTTGAAATCAAAGTCCTTCAGCACGCGATTGATATTACGACCGAAGCCCAAGAAAGAGCGATGGCGATGGTCGGTCGCGCCAAGTGGGAATACGAAGTGCAGGCGGAAGTCGAATACACATTTCGCCGCCGCAATGCCGATTATTGGGGCTATCCGTCAATCGTCGGCTGCGGTCCGAACGCGACGACTCTGCATTACGTCGAATCACAGGGCGCGGTAAAACAGGGCGATTTGATGTTGATGGATGTCGGCGCGGAATACGACCACTACACGGCGGACGTAACCCGAACATATCCGGCAAACGGCAAGTTTTCCAAAGAGCAAGCCGAGATTTACCAAGCGGTTTATGACGCGCAGGAAGCTGCTGCAAAAACGCTTAAACCCGGCGCGAGATTTGAAGAACCCGCGCAGGCGGCAGCAAAATCGCTCGAACAATCGCTGGCAAAGCTCGGTTTGATAACCGGAGTCGGTGCGTTCGTTCCCGGCACGGAACGGGAAGTTCCCGACGGTTTAGGCGGCAAACGCAAAATCGGAATGCCGCAGTATCGTTTGTGGTATATGCACGGCTGGGGACACTGGCTCGGAATGAATGTCCACGATGTCGGTGGCGGCGGAAAGACCGTTTTGCAGCCCGGTATGGTTTTTACCAACGAGCCAGGAATTTACATTCGTGAAGACGCGCTCAATTATCTGCCCGATACGCCCGAAGTGCAAGCGTTTGTAGCGAAAATAAAACCCGCGTTTGAGAAATATAAAAATATCGGCGTGCGAATCGAAGACGATATGCTCATTACCGACACAGGCATCGAATGGATGACGAAAAACTTGCCGCGCAGGATTAACGAAATCGAAGCGTTGATGGCGAAAGCGTCAAAGGAAATCCCTTACAGTAACTTGAAAAAAGAAACAAATCCGACTTTTGCCATACTTGATAATTATAATTTTGCAGCTGATAATTTTGCTTGGAATCCGTTTGCGCCAAACAAATTGATGGATGGCAAAACCATCCGGCGCGGCTGGATTTCAACCGAACGCGAAACGGCTTTTTCGGGTTTGCTGCACGACAGGCATCAGCACGGCGAATAAAATTCATTCTTTAAAAAGATAATTCCAGTAAATAAAAAAGAGCATCAACTTGATGCTCTTTTTCG
>DATLXD010000345.1:0-1642 GCA_035575965.1 Pyrinomonadaceae bacterium
TTTACCTTTTCATTTTCCTTCTCAGAAACTTCAACAAACAATGCCTGCTTTTTTGTGATGTTTTCGAGAGCCTTGCCGGAAGCGGTCAGTTCAACTTCCGAAGACAGAACACGCGAAACTCTCTTCGGAAGCAGCATCGGTGCAATTTTCGCAACCGAATTAGCTAGTGAAACAATATCGCCGCCGCCGCGCCAGTGTTGGCGGATAATTGTTTCATCCGAACGGTTAATCAGCCTGAGAAGCGTCAAAGCGACTAGATAAGCATCGTCAACCTGTCCGATAAACGGTAGAAAATCGGGAATAAAATCAAGCGGCATAAAGACATATAAAACCGCACCGGCAAATAAAGCCTTATCAACCGTCGGCACGCGGTTGTCGGTTAAAAGTTTGCCCAGCAGCTTTACCATATTCGGCAAAAACATCAACATATTTTTCATACGGTCTTTCATTTGACCTTTTTCATTTCGAGTCGGTTTTTGCGTGTCTATTTTTTGAATTTGGCTCATTTTGTTTCGCTCCATTATTTAATTTCATTACAGTCTAAGTAATACGGCGCGTTTCGGCAAGTCTTTACAATTATCGTTAAACATTTAGCATTAAACATCAAACTCGACTTGATAAAAGATAAATGATGAATGATAACTGAACTATGATTCTGGAAAAAATTCGCGCTAAAGCCGCATCAAATTTGCAGCACGTCGTTTTACCGGAAGGCGAAGACACACGGACAATTCAAGCCGCCGAAATGTGTGTCCGCGATAAAATTGCGAAAGTTACGCTTCTCGGCAATGAGGAGAAAATTCGTGATACGGCGCGTGTCTCAAACGTGAATTTAAACGGCGTTGAAATTCTCAACCATCTGAAATCTGCCGAATTTGGCAAAACGGCGATGTTTTATCACGAACTGCGGCGGGCAAAAGGCGTGACGCTCGAAGAAGCCGAGCAAACTGTCAAAGACCCGCTTTATTTCGGAAACTTGTCGGTCAAACTCGGAAAAGCGGACGGTTCTGTTGCAGGTGCGACCAATACGACCGCGCACACGGTTGCGGCGGCTTTGCGGTGCGTCGGCGCGCGGCAAGGTTTTAAAATCGTTTCGTCGTTTTTTCTGATGGTTGTGCCGAATAAAAATTTCGGACACGAAGGCGCGATGATTTATGCCGATTGCGGTGTGGTGATTGACCCGAACGCAGCAGAACTCGCTGAAATCGCCGCCTCTTCGGCTGATTCGTGCCGCGCTTTGCTTGATGTCGAGCCGAAAGTTGCAATGCTTTCTTTTTCAACTAAAGGAAGCGCGAAACATCCGTTTATCGACAAGGTTCTCGAAGCGACGAAGACAGCCAGAGAGCGTTTTCCCGAACTCGAAATTGACGGCGAGTTGCAAGCGGACGCGGCACTCGTTCCGTCGGTCGCCCAATCGAAAGCGCAAGGCTCAAATGTCGCGGGAAGAGCCAACGTTTTAATTTTTCCTGATTTGAACGCCGGAAACATTGCTTATAAATTGACCGAAAGATTAACCGGCGGAACGGCAATCGGACCGATTCTGCAAGGTTTAGACAAACCCTGCAACGATTTATCGCGCGGCTGCAAGGCGGAAGATATTGTTGACGCGGTTGCGATTACGGCGGTTCAATCGCAGGCGCGT
>DATLXD010000346.1:0-3868 GCA_035575965.1 Pyrinomonadaceae bacterium
ACAATCTCGCCAAGCACAATAAAACCAATATCCGAATAAACAAACTTCGTTCCCGCAGGTTGTCGCAGTTTCTCTTTATAAAGTGCCTGCAACATTCCGTCGCGTCCCGTCCATTTTTCCCGAAGGTCGAAATCGGGCTGATAACCGGAAACGTGCGTGAGAAGCTGCTGAATCGTAACTCGTTTGGCGTTTTCGTCCTGAATTTGTGGAATGAATTTGCCGATTGTGTCATTCAGGCGAATTTGCCCGCGCTCGACCAGAATCATTATCGAAGTCGCCGTCGCAATCGGTTTCGTCAAACTCGCCACGTCGAAAATCGTGTCAACCGTCATCTTCTCAACCGTCGGCACGAGCGAGCGATTACCGTAAGCCTTGCGGAAAACGATTTTTCCTTTGTGTCCGACGAGAACAACCGCGCCCGGAAGTTTTTTATCGGCAATGTCTTTTGCAACCAGAGCATCAATCTGATTCAGCTTTTCGGCGGACATTCCAATTGTCTGCGGCGCGGCAAGCGGCAAACTTTGAGCAGCGAGCAGCGAGCAGTAAGCAGTGAGCAGTAAAAAAAACGCAAAGGCGCAAAGGCGCAAAGGCGCAAAAATTTTTGCATTTCGTAATTCGTAATTCGTAATTCGTAATGTTTTCATTGGCGATAATAAAGTTATATTTTTTCGGAATAGCCGGAAATTTTTTCCCGCAGCCATGAATTAACGATTGCGTCCGATGGCTGATGTTCGAGTTTGGAAATTTCCGCCAGCTTGCTTAAAATTTCTTCGTCAACCGCCACGAAAAAACTTCGTCTTTTTAAGTTGACTTCAAAATCCGCTTCGGGCATTTGTTCTGAATAATCACCCATATCGTTTTGGTCAAAAAAATCCGCTAACTCGTCGAGCGATTTGAATTTCGGTAATTGATTATTTTCTGCCATACATTTTTCTTTCTTTGTTTGCCATATCTCTCGCGCTCAAAATGAGTGCTTCTTTAGTTTGTTTGTAAATAAATAAAACGGTCAAATATCTGCCCGCGTCGGTTTGTCCCAAAGCCATATAAACATTTTCGTTTTTGCGTTCACCTTTTTCGACAAATCTGAATCTTGTTTTTCCGGCTAGAACTTCTTCGACTTCATAAGTTTCGACTTGATGTTTGAAAGCTAGTTTGTCAACTATCTGATTGAGCCAAACAATGCCTTCGATATTCATAAATTTCTTACTCTCGGTTAGCCGATAAATTTACCGAAAATATTTATCTTGCCGCTTTTAATTCCTTTTCTCGTTCCTTAAAACTTTCCTTGCAGAATTGCACAAACTCTTTGGCAATCGGCGAAAAATATCCGCCTCTAAGTCGCGCCAAACCTAAATCCCATTTAATTTCCGCGCCTTCAATCAGCCACGAAGTAAGGCGTTTTTCACGAATCTCCTTTGAAACATTTTTCGCGCCCGCGATGCCGACACCCATATTGTTTTCAACCATTTCATTGATGGCTTCCTGACGGTTAAGCTCCATCACGACATTCGGACGCACGTTTGCCGCCGCGAAAAAATCATCAATCATCCGGCGCGTATTGCCGCCTTGCTCGCCTAAAATCAGCCGCTCTCCGGCAAGCGTTGCGACGCTGATAAATTTTTCTTTCGCAAGCGGGTGTTTTGGGTGCGCGATGGCGACGATTTCATCGCTGAACAATAAATCGGTCTGGATGTTCGCCGCTTCGACGGGCAGAGAAATAAAAGCAATATCAACAGCACCGTGCATTATTTTCTCCACTAAAACGTGGCTTGTGCCGGAACTGACGGTTACTTCGGCGTTCGGAAATTTTTCTTTTAGTTTTCCCAAGATATTCGGCAGTTGTTTCGTCGAAAACATTGCCGAAGCCGAACCGATACGAAGTCGCCCGTAATCCGCGCCGGCGATTTCGGCGATTTCGGCAAGCGCGGCGTCGTGTTCGCGCAGAATTCTTCTGGCTCTGGCAAGCAGATGCTCGCCTGCCTGGGTCAAAATTACGCGGCGCGGCGTTCTGGTAAAAATCTGCAAGCCGACTTCGTCTTCGAGTTGGCGAATCTGCATCGAAATTGCCGCCTGCGTGATATTGACGCATTTTGCGCCCGCCGTAAAAGTCTTTGTTTCGGCAATCGCTAAAAACGCTTTTAATTGTCTGATTTCCATAGTTATTTAATGAAAAATTAATAGCGGATAAATGATAATTGTTTGAAACTCCAGATTACTCATTGTCCATTATTAATTCTTATCGCTTTGGATAAAATCGTTCAGCTTTGATTATAAGACGAGTATCGCTAGAATATACCAAAAGAATATACCAGATTTCGGCTTCTCGTCTATAAAAATTTTCAATGGCTTCGGGTTGGACAAATAAAATTAAAACGAAACGCGCTTCTCAATCGGATTATTTGTTTTTGGGCGTTGACGGCGGCGGCACAAAAACGTTGGTGGTTTTGCTTGACGAGGAAAATAATGTCGTTTCCGAAGGACTTTCGGGTGCGTCAAATCCTTTGCGCGTCGGGATTGAAACGGCGGTTGCCAACATTTCGGAGGCGACCAACAAGGCTTGCGATAAAATAAGTCGGAATCCGATTGAGATAGTTTCCGCCGCTTGCGGTTTAGCCGGAGTCAGGCGAACGGATTTACGAATGAGAGTTCGTGAACGCATCCGGCAAAAATTGGGAATAAAATTAATTGAAGTCGTTACCGACGCGGAAATTGCCCTTTACGGCGCGACCAAAGACAAAGCCGGTCTGATAGTTATCGCCGGAACAGGCTCAATATGTCTGGGAAGAAACGAAAAGGGCGAAAAGGCTATGGCGGGCGGTTGGGGACCGCTGGCAGGAGACGAAGGAAGCGGCGCGGGAATCGCGCGGCGTGCGCTGCAAGCTATTGCCAAGGCTTCGGACGGACGCGGCGAGCAAACAAAATTGAGCCACAAGGCGATGCGGTATTTTCGCGCCGGAAAGTCCGAAGATATACTGGTGGCGATTTATGCACCGCAGATTGATAATATAAAAATCGCGGGTTTTGCAAAATTTGTCGTCGAAGCTGCAATCGAAGGCGACCGGGTGGCGCAGGAAATTCTGAGCGAAGCGGGACGCGAACTTGGAATGGCGGCAAACGCGGTTATTCGACGGCTAAAACTCGAAAAGAAAAAATTTTCGATTGCCAAAATCGGCAGTATCTTTCGAGCAGATGGATTAATCACCGAACCGCTTCTCGAAACAATTCATAAAACAGCGCCGAAGGCTTATTTAATCGAGCCGCTTTTGCCGCCCGCCGTCGCCGCCGCGCAAATGGCTTTTGAAATGTATCGAAACGGCAAAAAATAAAACAAGCTGAAGATAACTCAAATTGCCGGTTGCAAGTTTTTACCGCAGAGACGCGGAGTTCACGCAGAGAAACGCAGAGAAAGATAAAAAACTCCGCGCGTCTCTGCGGATTTTCTCTGCGCCTCTGCGGTGAAACCTTTCCAACTTTCAATCTTTCACGGTTAAATTGTTATCGTAACTTTTGAAAGCGAACGCGGCGCATCCGGGTTTAAGCCTTTTGCTTCGGCAAGCAGCGCGGCGAAAAGCTGTGCGGGAATGATAAAGGGAATCGGCGATAAAAATTCGTCAATCTCGTCGGGCAACAGAAGGGCGCGCGAGCTTAAAGAAGCGATTTTTTTGTCGTTGGTAATCGAAAATGAATCGGCGTTCAGCTCCTTCAATCGTTTCAATAAATCTAAATTACTTTTGACGGTTACGCCTTGCGGAGCAAATAAAATCACGGGAAAACGCCTTTCGACAATCGCCAGCGGTCCGTGAAAAAAATCGGCGGAGGAAAATCTCTCCGCGACGACATAACAAGATTCCATCAATTTTAAAGCCAG
>DATLXD010000347.1:0-1637 GCA_035575965.1 Pyrinomonadaceae bacterium
AAAGTGCCGGATGTTTTTGTAAAAGAAAGCATTCGGCATTTTTGGCTTTCCGATGCCATTTTGCGCGGCTTGTGTTAAAATTTCTATAATATGACAGGCAATGAAATCAGACAAAAATTTTTAGATTATTTTGAAAACAACAAACACAAAGTTGTCCATTCAAGTCCCGTTTTTCCGCCGAACGACCCGACGATTTTGTTCACCAACGCGGGAATGAATCAGTTTAAAGATGTTTTTCTAGGCAACGAAAAGCGCGAATATAAACGCGCCGCATCGAGCCAGAAATGTATCCGCGCGGGCGGCAAGCACAATGACCTCGATGAAGTCGGCAAGACAGCCAGACATCAAACATTTTTCGAGATGCTCGGCAATTTTTCGTTCGGCGATTATTTCAAGGAAGACGCGATAAATTTCGCCTGGGATTTTCTCGTCAACGAATTAAAGCTCGATGTCAACCGTCTTTGGTTCACGGTTTTTGCAGGCGACGATGAAGTTGCGGCAGACGAAGAAGCCGTGCAGCTTTGGATAAAAGCAGGCGCGAAACCCGAACGTATTTTGCGATTTGGAAAGAAAGACAATTTCTGGCAGATGGCGGAAACCGGACCGTGCGGACCGAATTCGGAAATCAATTATTATTTGGGCGACGAGCCGGAAAATCCCAAAAAAAACCGCGCCGATTTGGTCAATGCCGACGAAGGCGACACGACGATGGAAATCTGGAATCTCGTGTTTATGCAATACAACCGCGTCGAAACTGAAAAAGGCGTTTATAAACTAGAGTCGTTGCCCGCGCCGTCGGTTGACACGGGCGCGGGACTCGAACGAATGACGGTCGTGATGGAAGGTGTTCACTCGACGTTTGAAACGACTTTACTCAGACCGATTGTCGAATTTGTCGCCGAACTAGCAGGCAAAGAATACGTCGCTGAAACGCCGGAAGGATTTGCCTGTCGCGTTGTCGCCGACCACGCCAGAACGACGGCTTTTTCAATCGCCGACGGAATTCTGCCTGGCAACGAAGGCAGAAATTATGTTTTGCGAAAAATTATGCGTCGCGCGATTTATCACGGGCGCGAACATCTCGGCTTTCACGATTTGTTTTTTTACAAAGTCTGCGATTTTGTCGTTGACCAAATGAAAGATGCTTATCCCGAACTCGAAGTGCAGCGCGAATTTATCTCGAAAATGGTGCGGCTTGAAGAAGAGAGATTTGGCGCGACGATGACGGTTGGTTTGAAAAGATTGAATGAAATTGTTGAAAATTATAAATCGTCAAAATCAACGGCAGACATCTCGAAAATACTCAAGGAAAATCCAAATGCAAAACCTGTCGGCGCTCATGTTTTTAAGCCTACGAGTGAATCCATTGCTCAGTTAAATGATACTTATGGTTTGCCTGTTGATTTAGCTTACGTGATTTTGTCTCAGAACAATGTGGAACTTCGAGATACAGTTGTAGTTGATGGGCTTACAACATACAAAGAAACAAATGTTGACAATCTTTCTGAAGATGAATTTAGAGATTTGATTGCACAAGCTGTCAAAAGACTTCAACAACATTCTGAAATCGGCAAAGCCAAACAGAAAGAAAATATCAAACCAATTTACACCGCGATGGAAAGAACTTCCGTTCGCTC
>DATLXD010000348.1:0-5938 GCA_035575965.1 Pyrinomonadaceae bacterium
AATCGAAAAGAAAAAAGCCAACCGTTAAGTAGAAAACATTTGTGATGTTCGCTCTCTTTGGTTGGCTTCGCACGTTGTCTGAAAAAAGCCGGAAAAAGTATGCGCTTACCTTTTCCTGAATTAGAAAGAATTTAACACATAAAAATCGGTTTTAGCAATGAAAAATCATTTATTCCGCCTATCCAATTTCGAGGCGGGTTTCGTCGTTATCGTTTATGTATTCTTTTTGGTTAGTGATTCGCAGCTTATCTACTTCAATGTCAACGCGGTCATAAGCATATCCGACACCGGAAGTAAAAACAGGTAAATCTCCGTATTCACGTTTTATATTTTCTAAAAAGTTGATTAGTTCTGAAATTTTTATCGCCATATCTTTATTTATCATCGCCTGCGAACATATCGCCCCAATAAGTAGATTTCTATTCACCTTTCGCTTTTGCGATTGCTTTTTGAAGTAACGTTTTGACCTTCATTTCAAAACCCTCTGATTCCTGAAAATACATATTTCCCAATGCTGATTCACACGCTTCGAGCAAATCCGGCGCGGCGGCTATCAAATGCCCGTCAGCGTCAGAATTCAAAATTTTGGCAACACTAATATCGTCCCAATCTTCGGCATCGGGATTTTCGCGTGTTACATATTCTTGACCGTCGTATTTCCATTCGCCTTTTGAGTGGCTGTTTTCTTTATTCATAATTACTCCTTAAACGCATCGCCCCAATAGTCAGATTTCTTTTCCTCTTTCTTTTTCTTGAGCGGATTTTCAAAGTTTAATTTTATATCACGCGCCATCTGCCGGTTTGATATTTCGTCTTCGGGAACGAGTCCGATGTCCTGCGCGATTGCTTCTTTTTGCAAAGTTTTCGGTAAAGCGCGTTCGGTTTTCTCTTTTTCCGAGAGCGGCGAGGAAAATGCGGTTTTATACTCTGCCGTAATCATTCTGACTGAATCGCCGCCGTCGCTTTGAAACTTCATCGGGACGCGCCGGACAAAGCCAGTTTCCGTCATTTTCTCGAACGTCCATCTTTGACCGAACAAATGAGCGCGTAGGATTGCCATTCCGTCGTCATCAAAAGCGGCGTCTTTTTGATTGTCGGCGACGATAAAATACAAGTAAGGCGCACCGAGTTCAAACAGTCCGGTGAAATTATCATCTACGTCAAGAATTTTCGCGTCTTTTCGGAATGGATGCGGCACGGTGAAATCGCCGCGCAGTAAGTTATTCGCTTCGGTCAAGCCGTCTTCTTTGCCGAAGTGTTTTGTTTTGTCGAGCGGCAAGCCGTATTTTTGCGCGAGCGTGATTTGTTCTCCGGTTTTTTCGTGCGACATTCGCCAGGAAACGACTTGCGAGCGAAAAGTCGCCGATGCCAGTTTGAGATAGTATTTGGCTATCTCGTCCTGCGACTGGTCAATTTCATCTTTCGTTTGATAGCTGTCTGTTATCGGGTTGTAATCGTAATGGCGCAGAATGTCCCGGCATTTCGGCACGGTTTCGAGAAGCCTGCGCAGTTCGGGATATTTCTTGAAATTCTGATTCGCCTCAAAATGCCGCTTTCCTATTTGCGGATCGGGAAAAAGGTTTTGCCAGACTTTGAACGCTTGATTATCAATGCTCTGCGTTGTAAAGGTCAGCGAACGATAAACAAAATATCTGCCGGGCAGACTTGAATTCTCCGGGCTGGTCGCCATAAACGTCCACGCGGCGACAGAGTTTTCAGAATATCCGATGTCGAGTCCGACCGCCGAATTCCAGTTGTGCGGAATAAAGCGCGTCCCGAACATTTTCTCAAAATCTGACCACGTAATAATCTGCCGTTTCTCCGAGAATTCGTGAAAGACCTTTTCGGTCTTCAAATGCTCGAAGTTGTTCATATATTCGGCTATGAATGTTTCAATGCTCGAATCGTCAAGAAACTTCTGCGCGTCGGGGACAGACACGCCCGCCCAGGTCGGAATCGCGGCGGGCAGAATTCGCCAGCGCACGCGGTTTTCTTTTTCGTCAATATACGTCTCGTATTCTTCGTATTCCTCGAATTTAACGAAAGTATTCGAGACGCCGATGGGCGTGCGAGCGGACAGGACGCCGCTTTTTCCCGTGTAGATTTGATTGACAACGCCGGTTTCGGTAATCAAATTCTGTCCGACTTTGATAGTTGACCAGCGTTTTGCCTGAGTTGGAATAACGGACGAAGAAAGCTCTTTGAGTTTATTGAATGAAACATTTATCGAATCGTTTACGCCGTCTATGTCGTCAATGTTGATGTCGTCGGGTCGGCGTCCGCCTTTGCGAAGTCCGCGCAAATTGGCGGTTAATCCTTTGGCGCGGCAAATCCAGCCGTTTGAGGTGATAAACAAATCGGCGGCGTCTTTGGTTTTCATACCGAAAACCTTGCGGTTGGACGAATCAATCCGCATATCGGGATAAAATTCCTGAAGTCTGCTCTGGTCGTGTTCGATTAAGATTCGGCAGTTTTCGATGTGTTCTTCGGCTTGTCCTTGTCCTTCTGAAATATACAGACAATAGCCGCCGTCGAGCATTGCGCCGCGCATCACGGAACTGGCTTCGAGCGTCGCGCTTTTGCCGAGCGCCCTTCCCCAAATAAGCAAATAAACAAATTCGTCCGAGTCGATGTCGAATTCAGACGGATGCGGCAAGCCGACAGAATAGTATTTTTTTTGTTCCCGAATGCGAATCAACAAACTGAACCAGAGTTCCCAAAATCTGCTTTGGTCATTGCTGAAATCTTCCTCAAAAGCAAACGGAAAAACCGTTTTTAGCCAATGTTCCCAACCTTTGGATTCGAGTTCTTTTGTTTTTTCGCTCCGCGACGCGGTTACGCCGGTGTAGGTATTTACGTCGGAATAATATTCGTCGTCTGTGATTGAATTCAACATTTATTAAATTTTAATAACCTTCAAATTCCGGTATTGCATCGTATTCAGCCTGCGTCATATAAATAATTCGCGCTATCCAAGAACCATTTTCAGCTTCATTTATTTCATCAAGCAAAACATTCGCCTCGGACGGTGTTTGAATGTATGACCCAAGGAATCGCTCGTTTTCAAATCTTTTTATTTCGACTAATTTAATTTTATTTTCGCCCACGTCTTTTTCTCCTGTTTCAACCTAGTTCAGCCTGTAATATTCGTTTAATTTCCGGTCGCACATTGACCGCGTATTTATCGAGATAAGTTTTAAGTTCGAGTTGATAAGAAATCCCTTTTTCCTGCGCTCGCTTTTGAATAAGGGATTTCAGCGTCGTAAATTCTTCGGGATTTTCTTTTTCCTTCGTGTAATGACCGTCAACGCGCGCGAATTTATCGAGAACGACATCGCAGATTTTAATTGTGTTGAGCGCGTAATCTCTTAAATCGGTCGTCTTTATAATCGAAGTCTGCGCCGAAAAATTAGCGTTCACCGATTGAATGTTGTCGATTACGTCTTGAAGCAAAGCCTTCTTTTTCTTCGGCTCAAATGAGGCGTTCAAATCGGCGTAATCAAGATAGATAATCGAAACCTCGTCAGCGCGCGGGAGAAGCGTCAACTTCCCTGTTTCCGGGTCGGTCAGCCACAGACGCGCCGCCTCTTGTAAATCTTTAGCGAATTTTAATTGTTCTCTGATTTCTTCATAATGATTTATCGCGCCTTCGATTCTTTTTTCGGCAATAAGTGCGGCAATGTCTAGCTTTAAGCAGTTTTCGGTATGACGCTGAACGCTCATCGCCGACATTCCGAAATGTAACGATATGTAACGAAACGCGCTTGATTTGGCGATTTCCGAGTTTATTTCATCGACTTGCGCGTGGGTGCAGACCGAGCATTTTCGACCGGCGGGCGATTTGCGCGGCTGGTGGACGAGCGAGACGATGACAGACTTTTTTACTTTCGGTTTTCTCGGCATATAACTTTTAATATTTTCGCGCCAGCGCAATTTAATTCGGTGTAAATCAAAGTTCGGTGCTTAATGGTGAAATGGTAATAGTGATGACAACCGTGTAAATAGCTGAAAATTGCCAGACCGCCTTGCAACCACGAACCATTGAAACTAAAAACCAATGCCGAAACGCAAGCCGAGATGATTGAGAAAAACGCCCAACCTAAACTCGCTTGCAGACCGAAAATTTTCGCTCCGCGTGAAATCGAAGGCGACAGCCAACAAATCAATGGGCGTGAGCGCGAAACAGTTGCTTTATTATCAAGTTGTCTTTTTTCCATAATGTTGACCTCTGGCGGTTTCGCGCCACGTCATCTCAGTCGTTCAGCGTTTCTTGGTGTCAATCAACTATCTTAATCATTTGGTGAAGATTGTCCGAACTTAATTCAAGCGTCAACCGGGCAAAAGTGTAATCGGGAATTTGCCCATAACTTTCATCAATCAATTCGGCATCAGGGAAAAGTTTAATAAACTTTTCGGTTGCATATTTATCGGACTCATTGGTCATAACATAAACAATCAGCGTGTGCCTAGACAAATCAGTATCAATTCTGATATTCAAAGCTGAAAAACAACAATACTCGATGACTTTGAGCAACTTTTCTTTAAAAATTTCTTTCTCTGTGTAAATCATATTTTTGGTTTTTAGTTTATCGGCACACGCCGAACAAATCATTGGACGCAAAAGCCAAACATCTATTTTGTTGGTTGTCGCTCATAATTCTAAACAGTCTTTCCGTCGGTCCGCTCCCTGTAAATGATTTTGTCGCATTCAGGATTGCCGCAATGAAATAAACTTGAATTTCCGATGTATTCGCCTGTTTCGTGATTGCACATATTATTTACCTGTCGGATTACAGACAAATTCCGGCTTTCGTCCCTCAACGATATTTCGATAGCCTTCGATTTTCTTTTCGACGATTTTGGGCGAATAGGTTAAATCGGCTCGACCGCGATGCTTAAAACATTCGCCGCCTTCATCCCAAACGACAATCAGGCGACTCGCCGCCGCTTCATCTTCAACAATAGACATTATAGGAAATAAGAATCTTTCTTGTAATCAAGTATATCAATGATTTGGAGTGGCTGACGAAAAGTTACTCGCAGATTATGCAAACCGCACGCAATTTCCATCACCATATCTGAAATTTTCTCTTTTGTTAGTCTCAACGGCTCTTTGACAATCGAGGCACCGCTTGACTCCGCAGATGACATTTTCAACCACGATTCGCACTCCTGAAATTAGCTTGTTCAAGAATTTATCGGTCAAACTCAGTTCACTTCCTCTGACTTTTTTTTTGGCTGCTCAGTCAAAACTCCGTTTGGTTCATACTTCTGAAAGGCAGTATCTTTGGTCAGCGTCGCGTTTTTCGGATAGCTGATTTTACTTTCTTCAGCTAACTTCTTATCGTGTTTTTTGCCTTCGACGGTGGCACTCAAATAGACCACTTTTTTCGTATTTTCATTAACTACCAAAATGTTTTTGTCGGTATGAGTTTTCTTCTTACCGCTATATTTCTGCTTTTGTTGCTCGGCATTGACCGGTCTTTGCAGACGGCGTTCCGTCCCGTCAATACTCAGGTTTGCTCCGCCTTCTTGCGCTTGAATGCTGTCGGCTACTGGTCTGCCGTCGCGTTCGGGATTCATCCCCATTTCACGCAAAGCCTTCTGCAAAATCGGCAACAGACGATGTATCCAACGGTTGGTCTGTGGTTGACTCAAACCAAATTGAAGAGCCTGCATGGTTTGCAACGGACAAGTCTTTTGATAAACAAGAATGAACAACAATTTATCGCTCAAACTTTCCAGATGAGATTTTCTGCCGCCACCTGCCGCACGGCGTTTCCGTTTCTTTTTTAAGGCTTTCGGTTTTGACACAGAAAGTTGCCGATAACAGTTTTCAAACTGTGGCAACAGACATTGAAACTCCTCATCGGTCAAGCCGGTCGCGGCTAAAAACTCTCTCGGCTTCTCTTTTAACTCTGTATACTTTAACATTTAC
>DATLXD010000349.1:0-1837 GCA_035575965.1 Pyrinomonadaceae bacterium
CCGCGCTGTCGGTGGTTTAGACGACACGGTTGAGAATTTTGACCGCGTGAACGGAACTGGAAACGGATTTAAGTTTAATGAGTTTCGTGCCGATAAGTTTTTAGAAAAGATTTACGAAGCGTTGTTTGCTTATTACGAAACAGAAACGTGGCGCAGATTGCAATGGAACGGAATGACGATTGATAATTCGTGGGAAAACGCAGCGCGGAAATATGTGTCGCTTTATCAAATGACGTTGTAAAGATTTGTAGGGGCAGGTCTTGTGCCTGCCCAAAGCGACGAATGTCGCTAACAACCGTTATTTATATTCAATTCATAATTATCGAATCAATTTTCGCTTCGCTCATTGGGCAGGCACAAGACCTGCCCCTACAATAATGTTCAGCTATCGAATCGATGAAAATTTGAAATTGGTTTTGCCAACCGAGCAAAACGCCGAAGAGATTTATCGTGCAGTGCGCGAAAATTTTGAAGAACTGAAACTTTGGATGCCCTGGGTAACGGATGATTATTCGATTGAAACCGCGCGGGATTTTATCAAAACAAATTTGCTTGAGTTTGCGGAAAACAATACGTTTGCCGTTGCTGTCGTGCTTGACGAAAAAATCGTCGGGACGTTAGGTTTTCATCATTTCGATTCGGCGAATAAATCGGTTCAAATGGGTTATTGGCTTGATAAAAAAGCGCAAGGCAAGGGTTTAGCAACTAAATGCTGCCGCGTTCTCATAAATTACGCTTTTGAAGATTTGAAATTAAACCGCATCCAAATAAACTGCAACATCGAGAATGTCAAAAGCCGAGCAATTCCCGAAAGGTTAGGTTTCAAACTCGAAGGCATTCACCGCCAAGTGGAATGGCTCAACAACGAATTTCGTGACTGGGCAATCTACGCGCTTCTAAAAGATGAATGGAACGAAAGCAAAGTCAAAAGAAGCGAATTTGTAAAATAACAACAGTTTTCTTCATGGTTGAAGCAAGAACGCAAAAAGTTTATGATTTTACTGAAATCATCTCAGTAAAAAGTTTCGCCGGCGTATCAGACAGAATTTTGCGGGCGCAGAAATTCGGATAAATTTTCGATTTGAGCAACACCTTAAATTACAAAAAAATTTTAATCTATCGAATCGGTCATCTCGGAGATACATTAGTTTCGCTGCCGGCTTTTTGGACAATCAGAAAAATTTTCCCGCAGGCGCATCTGACGCTTTTGACAAATGTTGACGCGCAAAACTCCAACTATATTGCAGCGCGAAATATCTTGCCCGAAACGGGATTATTTGACGACTGGCTTTTTTATCCGAATAATTTATCGAAGGTTAATACCGTTTTGGCTTTCTTAAAATTGTTTCGTGAAATCCGACAGCGCAAATTTGATTGCGTTTTCTATCTGATGACGCGCAACCGAACGCTTTATCAAATTCGCCGCGATGTCGAATTTTTCAATTTCGCCGGCATCAAAAAAATTTTCGGAACAGATTATCTTTCTAAAAACTTAATCGAAGAAAAAGCGGAAAAACCACTGCCGGCGATTGAATCGGAATCTGATTTTTTTCTTAATTGTCTGGCGGCGGACGGTTTTCGGTTTGAACCCGGCGTAAAACCGGAAATGCTGCTCGACGAGGCAGAAAAAGGATTTGCAAGCCAATGGCTTGAAAAAAACAGCGGAACGGCTTTACGGGAAAATCGTTTGATAGCGGTTGCGCCCGGCAGCAAATGGGATTCTAAAATCTGGGCGGAAGAGCGCTTTGCCGAAGTCATCGCCGAATTAATCGAACGAAATGATGTTTTTCCGATTGTTTTCGGCGGGCGGGAAGACCGCGAAAAAGGCAATCGGCTT
>DATLXD010000350.1:0-2066 GCA_035575965.1 Pyrinomonadaceae bacterium
TGATTTACTGGTTCGTCGCCTCGATTCCGTTTGTCGCGCTCATTCTGGCAAAACTTTGGGAAAAGAATTCAGCGTTAAAAATTGTCGCCGCCGCGTGTTTTGTTATTTTAACTTTTTCGGGCGCGCTCGATGTCTGGCGCGTGATGTCGAAACAAGTAAATTGGAATGTTTTCAGCAAAGATTCGGTGGCGATCGCCGAGCAAATCAAACAGAAAACTGCGCCGAACGCTTTGTTTCTAAACGCGCCGACGTATAATTCCACCGTAGTTTTATCGGGCAGACGTTCCTTTATGCGTTACAGCGGACATCTCTCTTCCTACGGAATTGATTATGGACCGCGTGAAGACGAAGTGAGGAAAATCTATGAAGGCGCGGATTCGGCAGACGCTCTTTTGCAAAAAAATAATATCGAATATATTGTAGTCAGTCCTGAAGAGCGAGGTAATTTAACGGTCAACGAAGACTTTTTTCAGAAATTTCCCGTTCTTGCGGTAGTCGGGCAACATAAAGTTTATAAGGTGAAAAATTAGACGAGTTAAAATAGTGAATAACTAATTATGAAAAGTAAATAATTATTGGTTTTTCACTTTTCACCGTTCTGTTTGAAACTCCTTTCAATTAAATGAAGGTTGTGCATAAATCAAAAAGAGATTTTACCGCAGAGACGCAGAGGTTTCGCGGAGAAACGCTAAGATAATTTTCTCTGTGCTAGGTCTCTGTGCTAACTCTGAGCGTCTCTGCGATGAAAGAAATTCTTACTATTGAGGAACATATTTATTCACAGACTTCAACTAAATTTATAAGAAATGAAACCACAGAAGAAAACCAATAAACGCAGATTGGAAAGCCAAAGTCAGATTGAAGAAGTTGAAATACAGAAGTCGGAAGACACGAGTCAGAATCGGGAAATTCTTGACACTCGACACTCGACACTCGACTTTCCCTGGCTCATCGGCTGCGTTGCGATAACCGCGATTGCCGCGTTTCTGCGCTTTTACTGGCTCGAGCTAAAGCCGCTGCATCACGACGAAGGTGTCAACGGATTTTTTTTAATCACGCTTTTCCGCGACGGCATTTATAAATACGACCCGAGCAATTACCACGGTCCGACGCTTTATTACATCGCGCTCGCGTTCACGAAAATGTTCGGCTTGAACACGATTAGCATTCGGGCGAGCGTGGCAATTTTCGGTGTTTTGACAGTTGTTCTGGCGTTTTTTCTCAAAGATTACATCGGCAAAATCGGAAGTCTCGCCGCCGCGCTGTTTCTCGCCCTGTCGCCGGGAATGGTTTTTATCTCGCGCTATTTTATTCACGAGCTACTTTTCGTGTTTTTCAGTTTCGGCATTGTCCTCGGCGTTTTATTTTTTGTAGAAAAGCGCAGGGCTGGCGTTTTTGCGATTGCGACGATGGCATTTCTTCTTCTCGTCTGTTTTTTGCCTAATGTGCTGAGTCTGGCGAATACGTTCGGCGAAGAAAACGCGACTTTGACGTGGTTTGTGCGTATCGGACTTTTTGCCGTCGAAGCGGTTTTGGTTTTTCTGATAATACGAATGCTGCTGGCTTGGAACGAAGGCACGGCGATTTATTTAATGCTCGCGTCAGCTTCCGCCGTTTTGCTTTTTGCCACCAAGGAAACGGCGTTTATCACGATTGGAACAATGTTAATTGCCTGTGTCTGCGTCTGGATTTGGCGAAAAATCTACAAAGCGTTATTCAGCGAGCCGAAACAAAACGAACTCGAACCGGTCGAATTAAATTGGACAAATTTTCGCGCTCGATTGGGTGACCGAACTGATTTAACGCTTTTGATTGCCGCAGTTTCGGTGGTTTTTATTTACGTCGGCGTTTTATTTTTCTCTTCGTTCTTCACTTATGGCGAAGGTATCGGCGGCGCGTTTAAGGCTTACGCGATTTGGACAAAAACCGGCAGCAAAGACCACACGCAAAACGGCTGGTTCGGATATTGGAAATGGGGAAAGCAGCTCGAATTGCCGATTTTCCTGCTTGCCGCCGCCGGAACTTTGATTGCTTTCCTCAAAGCGCGGCATCGTTTCGCAATGTTC
>DATLXD010000351.1:0-17469 GCA_035575965.1 Pyrinomonadaceae bacterium
TTTTTATATTTCCTCAAAAATTTTCGTTGAAAAATTGCAAAGTTTCGCTGATTTGATAAAATTTCTTCAATTTCTGGAGTAAATAATTATGGCTGAAGAAAAGGTTTCACAGGATTTTGAATCGAAAACGGAAGCAGGTAAAGTGCGCTCAATCCGCGAAATCGTCAAGGATTTGTCGAAACCGATTGCCCAGAAACATCTGCGCAAGCGTCGGCAAGGCGGCAAGGAAATACTTTATCTGGCTTGGCACGACGCAGTGAAATATCTCGACCATTTCGCGCCCGGCTGGTGCTACGAAATTCGCTCGATTGAATCGGTCGCGGGAAAATTGATTTTAATCGTGCGGCTTTCCGTGCCGTCTTCCGAAGGCGTTGTCTACCGGGAAGCAACCGGACAGGAAGATGAGGATTTGGAAAGCTATGGCAATTCGTCGAGTAATTCAGAAAGTATGGCTCTGCGCCGGGCAGCATCAAAATTCGGTTTAGGATTGTATTTGTATGACCAAAATAAATGATTATAAAACTTTCTTGTTTTGAAAAAGGTTTTTGACGCGAAGCCGCAAATAAATCCACAGACGAATTGCACGGACGAATTTTCTTTGTGCAATTCGTTTTTTTTTGTGCCTTGAAACCTACGCGATTTTCTTTTCGGAATAAAGCTAGACAAAATCGAATAAGAAAGTTATAAGTTGAAACCAATCGAAATTATAAAAATTCTTGTGTATTTAGTTTTTATTAAGTGAATTAAAAGTGATGTCGAAAGAAAATTTTCACCGCAGAGACGCAGAGAATTCGCTGAGATTCGCTGAGATTTCTTCGCGTTTCTCCGCGTTATCTCTGCGCCTCTGCGGTGAAAGCATTACTTTTAGTTCATTACCAAAATTTTTACTGAAATTTTACCCGAAGCGGAGCAAAAACAAATGGACGCAACCAAACCTTTAGTGCTTGATTTGAGTGAAGTCAGTGCCGACGATGTGGCGATTGTCGGCGGGAAATGCGCCAGCCTCGGCGAGCTTTTTCGGGAACTGACCGCGCAGGGCGTGAAAGCCGTTGACGGTTTTTCGACCACCAGCGACGCTTATCATTTGCTGCTTGAAACTGGCGGTTTGAAAAAGAAGCTGCAAAAACTGCTCAAGAATTTAGATGTCGAAAATCTCGAAGAACTTGCGAGGGTTGGAAGCGAAGCGCGAATGCTGATGCTCGAAACAGCGTTTCCGAAAGCGGTCGAGGCGGCGATTTTTGACGCGCATAATCGTTTGAGCGAGCGCATCGGCAAAAAAACATTTGAAGTCGCCGTGCGTTCCTCCGCGACGGCGGAAGATTTGCCCGACGCTTCGTTTGCCGGACAACAGGACACTATTTTGAACGTGCGCGGCGAGCAGCGCATTATTGAAGCGTGTCACGAATGTTACGCATCGCTCTGGACTGACCGCGCTATTTCTTACCGCGCAAATCGCGGTTTTGACCATTTTGACGTGGCTTTGTCAATCGGCGTGCAGCCGATGGTGCGCTCCGATATTGCCTGTTCGGGCGTGATGTTCACGCTCGATACCGAATCTGGTTTCCGCGATGCCGTCGTGATAAGCGGCGCGTGGGGTTTAGGCGAAGCGGTCGTGCAGGGAATGGCGACGCCCGACGAATGGATTGTTTTCAAACCGACTTTGAAACTCGGATTTCGTCCGATTGTGACCAGAAAACTCGGTGTCAAAGAAGTCAAAATGGTTTTTGCCGATGACGGCACGGGAACGCAAGTCCGCGATGTCGTCGCGTCGCAGCGCAACCGTTTTTGCCTAGCCGGTTTTGAAGTTTTAGAACTGGCGAAATGGGCTTGCCTTATCGAAGACCATTACTCGACGCGCGCCGGAAAACATCAGCCGATGGACATCGAGTGGGCGAAGGACGGCGTAACGGGCGAGCTTTTTATTTTGCAGGCGCGACCCGAAACCGTCCACACGCAAAAAGAGCAAAATGTCATCGAAACTTATCATTTGACCGGCAATCACGGTGCGCCGCTTGTTTCCGGCGTGGCGGTCGGCGAAAAAATCGGACACGGGAAAGTTCACGTTCTGCTCAATCCCGACAAATTAAAAGATTTCAAAGCGGGCGATATTTTGGTAACTTCGATGACCGACCCGGCGTGGGAGCCGATTATGAAACGCGCGTCGGCGATTGTGACCGAACGCGGCGGGCGCACCTGCCACAGCGCGATTATCAGCCGTGAATTAGGTTTGCCGTGCATTGTCGGAACAGGCAACGCGACGGAAGTTTTGCGAACCGGCACGGACGTGACGGTTTCCTGCGCGGAAGGCGAAAAGGGGAATATCTATTACGGCTCGATTGATTTTAAAATAGATAAACGAATTATTACCGACGACGAACGCCCAAACACACAAGTGATGATGAACGTCGGCGACCCCGACCACGCTTTCTCCGTCGCGCAGCTTCCGAACGACGGCGTAGGTCTGGCGCGACTCGAATTTATTATCAACAATCACATCGGCGTTCACCCGATGGCTCTGGTTAATTATCCGAACTTGAAAAAGCAGGCTGACATCGAAGAAATTTCCCAAAGAATCGGCGAAGAAGACCCGAAGGAATTTTTTGTCAGAAGTTTGGCGGAAGGCATCGGAAAAATCGCGGCGGCATTTTATCCGAAACCCGTCATTGTCAGAATGTCCGACTTCAAATCGAATGAATACGCCAGACTTATCGGCGGCAGCGAATACGAACCCGAAGAAGAAAATCCGATGCTCGGCTTTCGCGGCGCGTCGCGTTATTACGACGAACGCTACAAAGCGGGCTTCAAACTCGAATGCCTCGCGCTTCAGAGAGTCCGCGAAGATATGGGTTTAACGAACGTCAAAGCGATGATTCCCTTTTGCCGCACGGTCGAAGAAGGCGAAAAAGTTATCCGGCTGATGGCGGAATACGGCATGATTCAAGGCGAAAATGAACTCGAAATTTATGCGATGTGCGAGCTTCCCGCCAATGTCGTTTTTGCCGACGAGTTTTTGGAGGTTTTTGACGGTTATTCGATTGGGTCTAATGATTTGACGCAACTAGCTTTGGGGCTTGACCGCGATTCGGAAATGGTCGCGCATCTGTTTGACGAGCGCAACGGCGCGGTCGAAAAAATGGTGGCAATGGCGATTGAAGCGGCGCAACGCAACGGCAAAAAGATCGGCATTTGCGGGCAAGCCCCGTCGGATTATCCTGAATTCGCCAGATTTCTGGTCGAAAAAGGCATTAACTCGATTTCGCTGAATCCTGATACGGTAATTCAAACCACGCACTCGATTCTGGAAACCGAAAAGGAATTGAAAAAACAAACTCAATCGGCTGTAAAATAGATAAAAAAATCTGAGTTCAGGATAAGATAAGGATAACCGCAAAAAGCGCAAAAGATGCAAAACCTTTTTTTCAATCATACTTTTTTGCGAAATATTGTGCTTTTTTGCGGCTAATTTTTTAGTTCTCGTAAGACTTTATCTGTTCAGCAATTTTGGCTTTATCGCCAACCACGACAATTGTCATCTTGTCTTGATTTAGATACTTCTTCGCCATTTGCTGTACATCCTGGGGCGTGACGGCAACGATTTTTTGAACGTAAGTATCAATATAGTTTTTGTCTAAATCGTTGTAGTTCATACTTTCAAGCTGCGCGATAACGCCGCCGCGCGTCGAGTTTTGCAAAACGTAAATACCGACCAGGAAATTTTTGATGCCCTGCAGTTCGGCTTCGGTCGGCGGTTCTTTTTGTAGGCGTTCAATCTCAAATAAAATTTCTTTGATCGACGCGCCTGTAAATTGCGTCGTCACGTCTGCCGCTTCATACCAATAGCCGGTCTTGTAGCGATTCCAGGCAGTGCTGTATGGTGAATAAGTATAGCCTTTATTCTCGCGGATGTTTGACGTGATGCGCGAGCCGAACGAGCCGCCGAGCAGCGAATCCATGACGACGAATTTCACGAAATCCGTGTCCGAAGGCGAAGCGGCAGGCATTCCGAGATAAATCGTCGATTGCGGAGCGTTCGGGCGGTCAATCAACGTCAAAGAGCGTTTGGCGTCGATTTTTGGGACGTTTCTGATTGCCTCTGTGCCTTTGCGCCATTTGCCGAAGGCTTTTTCGGCGGCGTTTTTAACTGCCGCGCGGTCAAACTGTCCGACGATATAAAGATGAGTTCGCGCCGCGCCGAAATTGTCGTTGTAAAACGCTCTGGCATCTTCGAGCCGGTAACTTTTTACCGTTTCCTCGCTCGGATTAATCGTGCCATACGGATGATTCGGAAAAATAACTTCTCGGAATTTTTCAATAGCGACTGTATTCGGCTGCGCTCTCGAAACCGTTAATTGCCGCAGTTTATTGGTGCAATATTTCTCTAAATCTTCCGGCGCAAATTTCGGATTCGTCAAAACATCACCCAGCAGATTCAGAAATCTAACATCGAATTCCGAAAGCACTTCACCGCCGACAATTGTTTTATCCGTGGCTGCCGAAGTGAAAATACTGCCGCCCATTTCGGCGGTCTCACGCGCGATGTCTTCCGCCGAACGAGTTGCGGTTCCTTCTTTGAGTAGCGCGGCAACCGAATCGGAAATCCAGCGTTGTTCTGCTTTCTCGTTCAAACTTCCAGCGCGAACCACGAGCTGCATCGCAACTTTCGGGACAGAACCGTATGGCACAAGCGTAACGCGCATTCCGTTGGAAAACGTGTAAGTTTCCTGTTTTGGAAATACGAATGCTTTCGGCGTTCCGCCTGCGGGTGGAATTTCCTTCTGCGCGAAAACACTAAAAGTGAAAATACAAAGCATAACCGCCGAAACGCAGAGGCGCAGAGAATCTTTTATCAATCTTGAATCTTGAACCTTGAATCTTGAATTTCTCATTGTTTTTTTCTCCTATTCCGCCTTTTTGGTTTGAGTTTCGGTGTTGATAATCACAATCGTGCGATTAGTCTTACGCAGGTAATCTTTCGCCGTTTTTTGGATGAGCGCAGGCGTAACTTTGCGGAAATTCGCTTCGATTTCGTTGATTGCCTGCGGTTTATCGTCGAAAAGCGCGTAGCTCGCTAAAAGGTCAGCGCGTCCGAAACCGCCGAGCTGCGTCATTGTGTCGTAAAAACCCGAACGCAGTTTGACCATCGCGCGGTCAATCTGGCTTTGCGACACACCTTTGTTTTGGATTTGCTCGACGATGCCGTCGGTCGTCGCCAGGATTTCCTGCGGTGTGAATTTTTCGTCGTGAATTAAATCAACCGAAAACAGCATCGGACCATTGTAATTAAACATATTTCCGAGATAGCCGTTGATTCCGCCGCCGAGGTCGCTTGTATAATTTTTCCTCTTCACCAATTCCTGATAAAGCAGGCTGTCTTCGCCTTGCAGAAGAATCTGGTCTAGCAAGCCCATTGCGAAGTATTCAGGCGAGTTGCGCGGCGGCATTTGGTAACCAAAACCGACTGCCGGTTTTTTCGCCAGTTTATCAACTCTGGTGACGGTTTTTTCCGCCGTTTGGCGCGGCTCGCTTAAATCTGGTTTTTCACCGGTTTTTTGTGAAGAAATTTTGGCAAAGTATTTTTCAACCCACGCTTTTGCCTCCGATTCTTCAAAATCTCCGGTAACGACCAGCACGGCGTTTGACGGCGTATAGTATTTATTGAAAAAGGCTTTTGAATCTTCGAGTGTCGCGGCTTCAATGTCTTTCAAATCGCCGTAGAAATTGTGTGAGTTATACCAATTGGTAAAAGCTGCCATCGGCAAATCAATCCACGGAAAAGTGCCGTAAGGCTGATTCAAAACATTGACTTTGACTTCGTTGCCGACCACGCCCTGCTGATTGACGAGATTTTCCTGCGTGATATTCAAACCTTTCATTCGGTCGGCTTCCGCCCACATTAGCGTTTCGAGTTTGTGCGACGGCACGACCGCGAAATAATTCGTAAAATCAAATCTGGTCGAGCCGTTCAAAACGCCGCCGTTTTTTTGGACGAGTTGGATAAATTCCATTTTTCCCAGATTGCCCGAACCCTGAAACATCAAATGTTCAAACAGATGCGCAAATCCGGTGCGGTCTTTCGGCTCAATGCGAAACCCGATGTTGTAATAAACCGCGACGACCGCGACCGGCGCGCTTTTTTCCTGCGAAAGCACTACCTTCAATCCATTCGGCAATTTGTAATAAGTAACGGGAACATTTATTCCCTTTGCATTTTTGTTTGTTTGAGCATCGGCAAAAGACAAAGAAGAAAGACTCAAAGCAAATACCCCGAAACAGAAAAACGCTTTTCTGAACAAGTTTTTCATATATTTTTCCTCTTCTTAAATTTTTTTTAAGAACTTTTTCTTTTTATACGCAAAATTTTAAGTTTTGTTTAAAACAAAACTAAAAAGGTGAGAAATTTTCGTTATTCGAGGATTATCATATCAATCATTTGTCAAAACAGGTAATTATTATCTAAACTTAATCAAAAATTTGAGGAGAATACGATGCAGGAAATTACCGCCACCGAATTGAAAAGGAAAATGGATGCCGGCGACGACATTCAATTGATTGACGTGCGTCAGCCCGATGAATACGCTTTCGCTAAAATAAAAGGAGCGAAATTGATTCCGCTCGGCGAAATCGCGCAAAGAATCGGGGAAATCGATGCGGATAAGGAAATCGTTCTGCAATGCAAAGCAGGTGGGCGGAGCGCAAAGGCTATCGAGATTTTAACGCGAGCCGGTTTTAAGGGAAAAATGTCGAACCTCAAAGGCGGAATTACGGCTTGGTCAAACGAAGTCGATTCGAGCGTGTTGAAATATTGAAAAAGTGAAAAATGAAAAGTGAAAAACTAAAAATGAATAACCAAAATCAACTGTTATTCATTTTTCACTTTTCATTTTCCCAATCTTCTCTTCTTCGCGGCTTTGAGCGTATTTTTCATCAACATTGCGACGGTTAAAAGTCCAACGCCGCCCGGAACAGGGGTAAAATATCCGGCTTTTATCCGCGCCTCCTTCGGATTTACATCGCCGACCAAAGTAAATCCGCGCTTTTCGATTGTCTTCAGGCGTTTTTCAATTTCGCTTTCGTCAAATAATTCACGCGCTTGTGTCTCATCAGAAACATTGTTGATGCCTACATCAACGACCGTCGCGCCTTCTTTGATGTGTTCGGCGCGAATAAATCCGGCGCGTCCGATTGCCGCGACGAGAATATCGGCTTGGCTGGCAATTTCCGCTAAATTTTTCGTGCGCGAATGACAAATCGTAACCGTCGCGTTTTCCTGCAAAAGCAGCATCGCCATCGGCTTGCCCACGATGTTGCTGCGCCCGACGATGACGGCGTGGCTTCCCGCAATTTCTATGTTTGAGCGTTTGAGAATTTCAATTACACCGGCGGGCGTGCAGGGCGAGAGCGCGGATTGTCCTTGCGAAAGTCGTCCGACATTGAGGGGATGAAAACCGTCAACGTCCTTTTCCGGGTTGATTTTTTCTAAAATCGCGCTTTCCTCGATTTGTTTCGGAAGTGGAAGCTGCACTAGAATTCCGTCGACATCTTCCCGATTATTTAATTCCTCAACGATTTTTAAAAGTTCTTCCTGCATCGTATCGGCTGATAAATGTCGGTGTTCGGAGATGATTCCGAGTTCTTCAGAAGTTTTCACTTTATTTCCGACATAAACTTCCGAAGCCTTATCTTCGCCGACGCGCACAACCGTTAAACACGGGCAAAAGCCGTATTTTTCGTTCAGTTCTTTAATTTCTTCGGCAACTTCGTGTTTTATCGCTTCGGCAATCGCAGCGCCGCTCAAAATTTTAGCTGTCATAATTTTTTTAATTTTACAGGAAACACATCTTTATTATTAGTTTAGGCTAGTTAAAAAAAAAGAAATGCGAAAGAGCGAAAAAACAGTTTCTGTGTTTAAGAAAAAAGTATTTCCCAAAATTCACACTTTGTTTTAGAATCCTCAATTACAATTTGCAGAGGTATTTATGCTCAAATTAAATAAGCCAACATTCAGCTATGAAAAAATTCGTTTTTCTATCGTTTATTTTACTTTTCACGCTCGACATTTCGGCTCAAAACCGAGAGGAAATCCATTCTGGAATCCGAAATGCCGCCGGAAATAGAGATTATCAAACCGCAATAAACGAACTTCAAAATTTTGAGCGCACTGACAAAAAACTTTTTGCGCTTAACAATTACGATTACCTACTGGCACGAATATCGGAAAAAAGCGGTGATTTAGCAACGGCGATGGCGCATTACCAAGCGGTTGTGAATAGAAATTCGATTTTGAGCGAATACGCGCTGCGGCATTTGGCGCAGATTGCGCGTGTTTCGGGAAATCTAATGCTTGAAAGAATTTACCTGCGTGAGCTTCTTACGCTTGCTCCCGACAGCTTATTGAATGACGCGGCAGCGGCGCGAATGGCGCGAAGTTATTTTGAAAGCAGGGATTTTGCGACGACAATTCGGCTGCTTAATCAGCAAAAAGACGAATTACGAATTGCCAATTACGAATTACGAGAAGAAGCAAGTCCAAAATCCAAAATTCAAAGTCCAAGGTCTGAAGACCAAAATTCAAAATCGGATGACCGAAATCCAAGAGTGCGCGAAAAACTCGCATTTCTAGGGCAAGCATACCGGCAAAGCGGAAAACCACACGAAGCGCGAGAAGTTTTCACGAAATTAACCGACGATTTACCGAATCCGGCGCAGCCCGACGATTTTGCGCTGGCGGGCGCGAAAGGTTTGGACGCACTCGATGTCAATAAGGAAAATTTCGGCAAAACTGTGCTGCAATCGACTGATACGGAACATTTTCGACGCGCTTTTATTTACCAATTTAATCGCAATTTTTCGCAGGCGCGTCTGCATTTTCAAGCAATTGTCAAACATTTTCCGCAATCTCCGAATGTTCCGGACGCACTTTTTCAAATCGGGCGCGGATTTGTTCAGGAAGGTAATTATAACGAAGCGATAAATTGGTTTGAGCGCGTGCAAGCCGAATTTCCCGATTCTGATATTGCCAAAGACGCGCTCAGCCAAACTGCGTCCATCTATTCTCGCGTCAACAAGCCGAAAGAAGCAGTCTCGCGCTACCAAAAATTTATCGAAAAATATCCAAACGCTAACAATCTGGAACGCGCATATTTGAACATCGTCGACGTTTTGCGTGATAAAGGCGAAGATTTTGAGTCATTAAAATGGACGGCGAAAACGCAGGAGGTTTTTCGCGGAAAACTTCCTGAAGCGATTTCGCTTTTCGCGCAAGTCCGAATACGCATCGCGCAAAACGATTGGCAAAACGCGCTCGATGATTTAAACAATTTGCAGACATTCGCCGATTTAGGCGGAACGCGCGTTCCCGGCGGCACAAACAAAGCGGAAATCGCTTTCTTAAAAGGTTTTGTTTTGGAAAATCTCCAGCGATACGGCGAAGCAATTGACGTTTATCTTTCAATTCCCGACGGACGCGCCGAGTATTACGGCTGGCGTGCAACGGAAAGATTAAAAGCGTTGGCAAATGATAAAAAAACTGCTGCTTTCATTGAAAGTAAAAAGGCTTATTTTAATGTAGACATAATAAAACTAACACCGGAAGATGAAAGGAAGATATATCAACCGCTTTATCGATTAACGGGCGACAATAGATATTTGGAAATTCTTAAAGAATCTTACGCGCAACTTCCGAATTATAAAATTCCGAACTTCAAATTACTCGAATTTGGACGCAAAAAAATTCTGAAGGATAAATCCTTTGTTTCAACAAATCATCAAATTTTGGCGGATGAACTTCTCTATCTGGGACTTTATGACGAGGGAACGCCCGAATTGGAAACTTCATTGATGGAAAATGGAAAACGGAAAATAGAAAATACGGGAAACAATAAATCAAATCCAAAACCGGAAGATTTTGCTTATACTTTAGCGGTTTTTTACAAGCGCGGCGAAATGGCAAACCGCGCCGTCGCTTATGCTGAACCGCTTTGGAGAAATGTTCCCGCCGATTATCAAATCGAACTCGTTCCGCGCGAACAAATCGAACTGCTTTATCCCGCGCCTTATGTTGATTCTCTTTTGCAATTTGCGCCCGCAAAAAATGTCGACGCGCGTTTTATACTGGCGATTATGCGGCAGGAATCGCGTTTTCGCGCCGATGTAAAATCAAACGCGGCGGCCCGCGGGCTTTTGCAGTTTATCTCGACAACCGCCGGTAAACTTGCAGGCGAACTAGACCGCGAAAATTTCAGCCAGGACGAGCTTTATAATCCGCCGACGGCGATTCTGTTCGGCTCGCAGCATTTGTCGAATCTTTTCAAGCAATTTCCCCGTCAGCCTCAAGCAGTCGCGGCAAGCTATAACGGCGGCGAAGACAATATGACGCGCTGGCTGGCGCGTGCCAAAACCGACAATCCCGACCGCTACGTTCCCGAAATCGCCTATGCGCAGTCGAAGGATTATGTTTATAAAGTAATGGCGAATTATCGCATTTATCAGATGCTTTATGACGAAAAATTAAAGAATAAATAGGAAATTTGAATCAAGAATAGAAATATAATCCACTTTAAATTTTCAATCGAACTTGGATTGCGCTATTCTGCCCAATCCAAGCTGCGAAGCCTACTTTGATCCGCGTCCTATTCTTCTCATTTGCCGTTTTGCACATTTTCCTTCAAAATTTATTCGCAGGTAAAAATTATGCGTTATTTTTTAATCGTTTTATTTTCAGTCTTAGTTTTTTCATCTTGTCAAAAATCGTCGATGACGCAGCAAGATGCGTCAGCAGATGCCAAACGCTACACCTTGCGCGGCAAAGTCGTCGCGGTTGACAAAGCACGCAAAAAAGCGAGCATCGCGCACGAAGAAGTGGAAAATTATATGCCCGCGATGACGATGGATTTTCCGATTAAAGACGATTGGGTTTTTGATGAACTATCCAGAGACGCGGATATTCGCGGTGATTTGGTAGTTGACGCGGACGGCTTTTGGCTCGAAAACGTCGCCATCGTCGCCGCGCCGAATCCGAATCAGACGCCTTTGCCGATAAAGGAAAATGTCGTTCAAATCGGCAAGGAAGTTCCCGCTCTGACGTTGATTAACCAGGACGGAAAGCGCATTTCATTAAAAGATTTTCGCGGCAAAGCGTCGGCGATTACGTTCATTTATTCAAGATGCCCGCTGCCCGAATACTGCACAAAAATGTCAACCAATTTTTCCGACCTCGCCCGGCAACTGCAAACCTCCGACTTAAAGAATGATATTCGTTTGTTAACCGTTTCCTTCGACCCGAAAATCGACACGCCGAAAGTTTTAAAAGATTACGGGCTTGCCTATCTTCGCGGAATCGAAAACCCGGATTTCACCGTCTGGCAATTGGCAACCGGAACGGACAAGGAAGTAAAAGACATCGCCGGATTTTTCGGCTTGCGTTACGAAACCGACGAAAACGATAAAACACAATTCAACCATTCACTTCGCACAATCGTCATCACGCCCGAAGGCAAAGTGCAAAAGGTTTTTTCCGGCAACGAATGGACAACCGGCGATTTGTTGAAAGAATTGCAGGCGACGATAAAATGAGTTTGCTCGATTTTTGAAGGATTATAATTCCGCTTAATTTATTATGCGAAATTATGTTTCGACAAAAAAATAAAAGTAAAAATCGGATAAGCCAAATTATTTATTAACTTAGCTTTTAATTCGGAATATAAATAATGTGAATCAATAGTAGAAACAGATAAGCAAACAAGCAAAAGCTAATTTACCGAAGCAATGGACAAGCAATCCATTAGTTGAACGAACTCTTGAAGCGTTTTGAAAATCAGTTTTTACAATCAACCATTTGAAAAAAGATTCAATCAGCTGACGAAAAGCAGAAACAAAGCGTGACCGTAACGGCTTGGTTTGAAAGACAGATTCATTTGGTTTTCTTTTCTGCGCAGTTAAAAGTTGAACTCCTTATGACTTGTAAATTAAGTTTGGTTTCCGTATCGGAGAATAAGCCTCGTCTGCAAACAAAATGCCGTTTGGCAAGTCCACACTAAGTTCTTTGAAAGCCGTTAAATCGTGCGTTGAAGCCTTGCTAAATGAAAAAACAAACGGGGAACAGGCAGTTTCTTCAACCTAGGACGTGCCAAAGTGTGCAGTTTCACTCCGTGACAATAGATTTGTTTGCTGGCGCAATATCGGAGGTTGGCAATTTCGGCGACAATCTTTGAACGCCCGGCTGTCTTGCCCCTGGCAATTATCACGGGAAACGAATCAATCAAAGAATCAGTAATTAAATCGGCTGTTTTGAGTTTATCATTCAAAAGTTTGCGGGTGATAATTTCAAAGGCGGGGAGAAAGAAATCAATATGGCGTTAACAGCTTTCAACCGAAAATTTTGCGCCGAAAGGCATGGCATAGCCTTTTGCATCTTTATCAAGTTCCGACAAAATTTCATTTGAATCACGCGCTTTTTGCAAACGCATCAGGCGCATTTGACTTTCAGGCAAAGAAGTTAAAATTTGGATGTTAAATCTTTCAGCTTTTTGCAGCAGACTCCACGCGGTTTGTCCGTTGACCTGGTAATTTTTGCAGAGCTTTTCTGCTAATACGCCACTGTTTTCCGCATCGAACCAGTTCAAAAAATCTTGTCTGCCCAAACCTTCTGCGCAATCCGCCAAAAAGATAATCGTTCCGCCGTCGGCGCAGGCGTTTGAAGCCGCGTCCAACGCTTTGTGCGCCTGAATCATATTTATATCGTGCGGAAAACCGCCACAGCTAACGATTACTAAATCGCGTTTTTCAGAAATTTCAATCGTGTGCTGCGAAGCATAAGATTCACATGCCCGGCGATGCGCCGAAATCCAATCGCCGCAAAACAAATCGATTGCCTCGCCCGTATCGTTCGTGATTGTGTTGACTGAAAATGTCGGCGGAAGTTTTTGGGCGACTTCGACAAACGCTTCGTGAACCGCGTTGCCGCTTAAAATTCCCGTGCCGACATTTTCGTGCCTCGATTTCGTTTCGCAATCGAAAGCTAATTTATGAGTTGCGGAAATTGTCCGCGATGAAGCGAGTCCGGGACAAATCAACTTGCGCCCGCCCGTAAATCCGGCGAAATAATGAAACGAGATGCCGCCGACGATGATAACGTGGTCGTGTTCGGTCAAAGCGCGGTTGAGTTCGATTGGAATGCCGCTGCTCGTTTCGCCGAGACGAACAATCTGCGCCAAATCACGCGCATTATGGTCTAAAGTTTTGATGCGTTGGGCGATAAACTGGGTGAGAATCAATTGTTTTTCGGCTTCTGTAACCGGGCGGTGAATGCCGGTCGCAAAAATTATGCGAATATCAAACGGCATCGTGCCGTTTGCAATCAAACGCCGGACTAAAAGATTTACAATTTGACCGCTCGCCGTCTGTCTGGTCGCGTCGGGAACGACGATTAAGACGGTTTCATTCGGCGACACAATTTCTTCGATTGTTTTTGAATCAATCGGATTGTTTAATTTTTCGCCGATTTCAACATCGGTCAGCGCGGTTTGAGTTTCATTTTTGCCTAAAATATCAAAGAGGTCTGCATCATATTCAAATTTGATTGAAGATTTTCCGTAACCGAGATTGATTGCTGGCATAAAAGAAATTCACTATAGAGACACAGAGAACACAGAGAATTTGTTATCAAATTAATGAACCTTAAACTTTGAACTTTGAACTTTAAACCTTTCGTCCGGCTCAAAACAACTCGCGCCAGTTTCACAAAAATGAATCGTTTCATCTTCCAAATCCGGCGTTTCCATCTGAATCGTCAAATGTCTGATGCCGAATTCGTCGTTCAAGCGATGGCGCAGAGATTTCAAAAGCTCGTTCTGAACAACCGATTCGTCATATTGAACATGCGCCGAAAGTGCTTCCAGCCCCGACGTTATCGTCCAGACGTGCAAATCGTGAACTTCGCGCACGCCGCTCGTCCGGCGAATCGCTTCTTCGACCGCCGCCAGATTGATATGCGACGGCGTGCCTTCGAGCAGCACGTTGATTGATTCTTTGATGAGATTCCACGCGCTGAAAATGATAATCAAACTTATCAGAAAGCTGCAAACCGCGTCCGCCCACAGCCAGCCAAAGGCGACAATCAAAATGCCCGCCGTAATCGCCACCGCCGAGCCGAGCGCATCGCCGATGACGTGAAGCCACGCGCCGCGCATATTGAGGTCATGAGCATGGTCGCCGTGCAGAAGATACGCGCAAATTATATTGACAATAAGTCCGCCGACGGCAATCAAGGTCAACTCAAAACCTTTAACTTCAGGCGGCGCGGACACACGCCCGAACGCTTCGTAAATCACCCACAGCGAAATTAAAACGAGCGCGATACCGTTTATAAAAGCGGCGAGAATTTCGAGTCGGTAATAACCAAATGTTTTCTTTGCGGTTGCCGGACGCGAGGCAAACCAAATCGCTGCCAATGTCAGAGATAAAGCGGCAACGTCCGTCAACATATGTCCCGCGTCGGCAAGCAACGCGAGACTGTTGGTCAGCCAGCCGCCAATCGCTTCGGCAAACATATAAACGGAGGTTAAGCCGAGCGCGAATTTTAATTTATTTAAACTTCCCGCGTCGCGTCTGGCGTGTTCGTGATGATGTTCGTGATGTGCGCCGATATATTTTTTAGGATGATGAATTATAAATGGTGAATGATGAAGTTTCGGAATTTCAATTCATCATGCACAATTCATCATCCATCATTTTCCTATTGTCGAGCGGCTCTGCCCGTGTTTAGAGACAAAACGTAACGGCTGCGGTTGCCTGTTTCATCGCAGATTTCGATTAGATGATAAATATTGAATGATAAATGTTGAATGTTTTAATCTTCAGCGTGCTTGGGCGGAAACACAAGCGACAGCACTATTGAAAGAATCAGCGCACCAGCAACAATTCCGAGCGAAACGAAAGTTGCCGTCTGGTTGTAATCACCATTGACGAAACTGTGCAGAAAATGCAACAACGCGGACTCACTGCCGCCTCCCAAACCCCTTATCGCACCTTCCGCCACGAGCGGCAAAATCATTTTCACGCCGATAAATGTCAGCACAAACGCCAAACCGTATTTGAGAAAATGAAACTTCTCAGCCATATCAACCAGCAGAAAAAAGAATGTCCGCAAACCGAGGATAGCGAAAATGTTTGAAGTATAAACGATAAAGCGGTCGGTCGTGATGCCTAAAATCGCCGGAATCGAATCGACCGCAAAGACCAAATCAACTACGTTGATAACAATTAAAACAAGAAGAAGAAGCGTTCCGGTGCGCTGTCCGTCTTTGACAGTAAAAAACTTTTCGCCGTCGTAGTGTTTTGAGATGCGTATAAAACGGGTTGTGAATTTTACAATCGCGCTTTCTTCCGGGTTAAAGCTGTCATCGTCCTCGGAAAACATTTTAATACCAGTGTAAATAAGAAACGCGCCAAAAATGTAAATCAGCCAGTGAAATCTCTCGACCAGTTCCGTGCCGGCGAAAATCATCACCATCCGCAGAACCAGAGCCATAAAAATTCCCCAGAACAAGACGCGATGCTGAAACTTTTTGGGAACTTTGAAGAAATTAAAAATCAGCAGAAAGACGAATAAGTTGTCGACCGACAGCGAAAGCTCGACCAAATAGCCGGTAAAAAATTCCGTCGCCTTGCTTAATCCGGCAGCCGAGCCGTGGTAATTGCTGACCATCCAATAAATAAAACCGTTAAAAGCGAGCGCCATTGAAATCCAAACCGCGCTCCATACAAAAGTCTCGCGGCGTGTCGGCGCGTGCGAGTGGCGATTGACAATGCCGACATCGACAAACAGCGCAATCAGCACGACCGCGAAGAAAAAAACCCAGACCCACATCGGATATTCCATACTCAATTAAAATACAAGGTTTGCGGCTCAAAAGTCCAAAGTCCAAAGTTCAAAGTCCAAAGCGCAAAGTTTAATCCGGCTGTTTATGCTTTGTAAAATGATTTACAAAGCATAAAAAAAGCAAGAGCCGAAACTCTTGCTTTGGTTTTGTAAAATCAAAAATCGAATTACTGCGGAAGGAAATTGTAGACGATAACGCCCGTCACTTTAACCGGAACGCCCTGGAGCGTCGTCGGCGCAAATTTCGAGTTACGCGCCGCTTCTTCCGATGCCGCTCTGAGCGTCGAATCGCCCGACACGGCTTTTGCCGACAGGACGTTTCCCTGTTCATCAATTTCAACCTGCACATTGACCGTGCCGCTCGCTCTCGATGCTCTGGCTTCCACCGGATAGCTCGGTTTCACGAGTTGCACGGCTTTTCCGTTCAGAACGCCGCCCGAAATTCGTTTGGGCATTGCGCTCATTTGACTTCCAGAACCCGCTGCCGGATTTACGACTTCGCTGCCTGAACTAACAGTTCCCTGACCTGTAATTCCTTCAGACGAAACTTTTCTCGTGAAATACATTTCCGAAGATTGCGTTCCGCGCATCGTCTCCGTATCGCGCGTTACCTTCAAACCATTTCCGCCATTGAGAAGTTCCCACGTTTCGGTTGTTTTAATGCTCATCGCGCCGTTCGGAGTTTCGATATTGCGGTTTGAAGTGAGTTGTAATTTGCCGTCTTTTTCCATTTTGGATCTGAGTGCCATTGAGGAAGCTGGCATTCCGGCGGGCATTTCCACAGTAACGGTAGTTTCTTTGCCGTCGAGACTGTAAGTAACGGTTCCGTTTCCGCCGCCCATCATTCCGCCGCGTCCCATTCCGCCGCCCTGACGCATTCCGCCGCTTCCGTCGCCCATCGGTCGGTCGCCTTCGGGACGCGCCGCATGTTTCGAGTTTGTTTCGACTTTAAGTTCTTTGTCGGTTTGCGCGACGTTCAGTGTTATCGATTCGACGCGCTGTCTTTCCGGCAATTTGCTTTTCGCCGCGTCGAGTTCCCAGGTTCCGGCAAAACTTGTCGCTTTATCTTGTGCGAAAACTGCGGTTGTCGCCAAAAGCAAACAGAAAAACGCCGTTAATATAGATATTTTTTTCATAACCTTAACTCCTGATTTTTGATTTGAAAGATTCCGCGAATTTAGACGCGCGAAAAATCAATTTAGTTTCAACCGAATTAGCGAATAGCGAATGTATTTTTGTATTTCACTTTTCACTTTTCACTTTTTAAATTTCATCGCATCTTCCCGCCGATGCAGTTTGCTGTGTTTGTAACCGTAAAATACATAAATCAACAAACCGACGAGCAGCCAGATACCGAAACGCATCCAGTTAGTTACGCCGAGTTCCGTCATTAAATACAGACATGACAACACGCCGATGACCGGAATCAGCGAAAGTTTTTTGACAAAACTGAGAATCAGCAAAGTAACGGTTATGATAAAGAAAAATATCAATGGAATTTTATGGCTGAACGCCCCGAACCAAGTTTCGTCATCCTTTGGCACGACCGTCAGAAAATCGCTGACGAATGACGGATAAAAATAATAAACCGT
>DATLXD010000352.1:0-11288 GCA_035575965.1 Pyrinomonadaceae bacterium
TTTGGATTTGGCAAATCAATTCGTCGTTTGACTCTTTTAGGTGGTTTTGATTAACATTCAAATTAACCTTTGTTATGCGAATCTTAAAGATAAATCTTTTTCAAACTCAAAGCTGGCGTTACGGCTTTTCATATTGGCGTGCGAACGCTTTAGTTGGGGTGAGTTTGAGCAGAAAGAATTGTGTTTAGTGTTTGGTAGCAAAACCAAACAAACCGAATCGCTTGAAGCCACCAATTGACGGTGGTTTTTTGTTTTTATGAAATCTTTTACGCCGCAAAATTTTGAGCATTTTTTGACGATGATGGAAAAGGCTAATGTCATGCCGGTCGTTCACACATTGCCCGCCGATTTGCTCACACCTTTGTCGGCATATTTGAAAATTTCCGCGTCTGCGACGCATTCATTTTTGCTCGAATCTGTCGAAGGCGGCGAAAATTTAGCGCGTTATTCATTTCTCGGTTCAAATCCTCATATGATTGCCGATGGCGATTTTCAAAAAACAAAAGTCAGCAAAAACGGCGCGGCTGAGATTTCAGACGTTCCGTTTTTTCAATTTTTGAGAGAACATTTTGCCGAAAACGATTTGTATTTCGATATAAACAATCCGGTTTTCACGGGCGGCGCAATCGGATATTTCGGTTTTTCCGCCGTCGAATGGTTTGAGCCGACTCTAAAACAACCGCGCCAAACCAAAGACAATTCTTTGCCCGATTCGCTGTTTATGTTTTACCGAACAATCGTCGCTTTTGACCACGCAAGACAGATGATAAAAATAATTTCGCTGGTTTTTGTCGATGAAGCGGAAGACGATGCGGAAAAGCTGGAAAATCTTTATAAAAATGCGGTTTCACAAAATGAAACTTTAATTGAAAAGCTCGAAAGTGAAAATTTTTCTTATAATTTCAAAACCCAAAGTAAAGTTTCAAATTCCGAAGTTCGTTCAAATTGGGAAAAGGAAGATTTCAAAAACGCCGTCGGTCAAATAAAGGAATTGATTGCCGCCGGAGAATGCTATCAAGTGGTTTTGTCGCAATGTTTTTCGCGGCAGACGACGGCTTCGCCCGTTTCGATTTATCGCGCTTTACGCTCGTTGAATCCTTCGCCTTATATGTTCCTTCTACAAATCAAAGAAAATGCCGTCATCGGCGCATCGCCGGAAATGCTCGTGCGAAGCCGCGCAAGGAAACTTGAATATCATCCGATTGCCGGAACGCGCGGGCGTGGAAAAACCGCCGAAGAAGACAATGTGCTCGCCGAAGAAATGAAAATTGACGAAAAGGAATTGGCGGAGCATTTGATGCTGGTTGATTTGGGCAGAAATGATTTGGGAAGAGTTGCCGAGTTCGGAAGCGTAAAGGTTGAAAAACTGATGGCGGTTGAAAAATACTCGCATGTTCAACATCTCGTCAGTCGCTTGACGGCTGAACTTCGTGAAGAGTTCGACTGTTTTGACGCGCTGGCTTCGTGCTTTCCCGCCGGAACTGTGACGGGTGCGCCGAAAGTCCGCGCCGTCGAGATTATTCAGAAAATTGAACCGACTACGCGCGGCATTTATTCGGGTGCAGTCGGTTATATTGATTACGCCGGAAATCTGGATACTTGTATTGCGATTCGCACACTGGTTTTGGAAAACGGAACGGCGAAAATCCAAGCCGGCGCGGGCATCGTCGCGGATTCCGTGCCGGAAAGCGAATATCAGGAAACGATTAATAAGGCACAGGCTTTGCTCAAAACTATTGAAATTGCCGAAGGCGATTAAATTTTTTATTCGCTTATATTTGCAAAATCTTCGTTAGAAATCTAAATTGGAAGTTTAGCTTCGGAGCAGAAAAATCTATGTTAATTGTAATGAAACCGGACGCGAGCCAGAGCGATGTTGAGCGCGTTCTCGAAACGATTGAAAAACTCGGTTACAAACCGCACGAAATGCCCGGCGCGGGTCGCACCGCGATTGGAATTACAGGCAATCAAGGCGCGGTTGACCCGGCGCATTTTGAAAATCTGTCGGGCGTGGCGGACGCGATTCGCGTTACCAAACCCTACAAACTCATTTCAAAAGATTTGCGCCCCGAAAAATCGGTTATCAAAGTCGGAAATTCGACAATCGGCGGTGACGAGTTGGCGATTATTGCCGGACCTTGTGCGCTCGAAAATCCAAAACAGGTTTTTTCAGTTGCCGAAGCAGTTTCGAGAAGCGGCGCAAAATTCTTTCGCGGCGGCGCATTCAAACCGCGCACTTCGCCTTATGCTTTTCAAGGCATGGGCGAAGACGGCTTGAAAATTCTGGCGGAAGTGCGTGATGAGTTCGACTTAAATATCGTAACCGAAGCGATGGACGAACACGGTGTCGATTTGGTGGAAAAATACGGTGATTGCATTCAAATCGGGGCGCGCAATATGCAGAATTTTTCGCTCCTTCGCTATGTTGGAAAAACCCGAAAGCCCGTTTTGCTAAAACGCGGGCTTTCGGCAACTCTCGACGAATTGTTGCTCGCTGCCGAATACATTATGGCGGAAGGCAATTACGACGTGATTTTGTGCGAGCGCGGTATCAGAACTTTTGCCGCTCACGCCCGTAACACTCTGGATTTATCAATCGTTCCGGCGATTCACAATGTTTCGCATCTACCCGTCATTGTTGACCCCTCGCACGGAACGGGCAGAAATTATATGGTTAATCCGATGGCGCGAGCCGGAGTTGCGGTCGGCGCGGACGGTTTGATTATCGAAGTTCACCCGCAACCCGAAGAAGCTCTCTGCGACGGAGCGCAAGCCTTAACGCCTGTGCAATACTTGGAACTTGTCCGAGAAGTTACGGCGATTCACGAGGCTTTGTCGCCGGTCGCTGTATAAATTTTAGCTTCCTGAAATAAAAAAATCCACGCCTGTTTTCCCGAAACAAGCGCGGATTTTTTTTATTGATAACTTCGTCTTGCGCCTTTTGCCTATTTTGCAAGACGAAGTTTTAGAAAACCGTAGAATTGAATGTAGCAACTGAGCATTGCCGCTATGATTAGCAAAGTCATCGGCAAAAACTTAAATGTTTCCGGCAAAACTACGCCAATAGATTTTTGGAACATCATACCGAGCAGCATTGCGAAACTCGCAATCAGACTTCTGCCGAAAACCCAACCTGAAAACTTCGGTTTTTCGCCTGATACCAAAAAATACGGTATAACAACAACCATCAAAAGCGTTGCGAACAGAAAAATGTTATCCAAATTCAATTTGGAAAATGTTCGCCCGAATTCAATCGCTAAAAAGAAAAGCACAAAGGTCGTATCTACGGTAAAACCCTTTTCGCCTGCAGTTTCAGTTTGAATTTTGCTAAAGCTCGATGCTGCTTTCATAAATTTATCTAAAGCAAAAACCTATTTTCTATTCGGGCTGCTGAATTGCGTGTAAGCGACGCGAAAAAGTTCCGACAACGCTTTGGCGGTTTCCGGCGTTAAATTTCTATCGGCGCGAAGATGCGCTTCGATAATTTCCGGCATCGCCTCATGCGGATAATAAACCACCGCTTCGACGTTTTCGCTCGTTCCCTGTTTTTTCATCACGCGGTCGACCGGCATATCGAGCCAGCTTGTCAGCCGCGCAATGTTGTCAGCGTCGGGTTTGCCAGTTCCGTTTTCGATACGCGAGAGCGTCGAAGCCGAAACATCCGTTGCGTCCGCCACGTCGCGCAGACTCATCCCCAGTTCCTCACGACGGCGTTTAATAGCGCGTCCTAATTCACGGGTATTTATTAAACTTTCATTTTTATAAGCCATAATTTTTTCCTCCTTTCTCCAAGTTTTTTTTGCAAATTAACTTTGCAACCGTTCTTAACGAAAATAAATTTAACACAGAAAATTTTTAGATGCAACACTACGTTTCACGCTTGCAACAAAAAAATTGTTATGATACACTGTTTCACAGATGAAACGAATATGTTTTGTTTATTATGCAAGCAGTTGGTAAGACAACGATTTGCACAAGAAAAAGAGGAGATAAAATGACAGCATTAGCAGTAGAAAAAAATTTAACGGATAAAAAAGAAAAACGAGCGAAATCAATTGCGGCGATGGGACTGGTTAATCGTGAAGCGGATAAATTTCTCGTTTCGACACCTTCTTTGCGCGGCAAACAAACTTCTTATGAAGTCTGGCGCGATGAAGCGGGAAAAATTCGTTGTAATTGTTTGGAATTTGAAGAATCTGCTGCGGTCGATTCGGCATTTCGCTGCGAGCATATCTTGGCGGTGAAATACGCTCTGGTCGCAAAAAATACCGAATCTGCCACTAAGCAACCGGTCAAGGTCGAAACTTCGGTCGAAGTCAAACCGTCGCAAGTTGCTGCAAAAGATAAAAACGTAACTGAGTCGCGCCCGTCCAAACGCGGCGAACAGAAGTCTGATGAGGTTCAGGAAAATGTTTCGGTCGAAGGACATGCCGAAATGCAGAAAGTTATTGAACCGAATCATCTTACGAACACACAAGGAGATAAAAAAATGACACAAGCAAACCAAAAAGAAATGCCGTCGGTAAATACCGGACAAACGGAAGAAACGGCAAATAATAATGTATTAAATTTTTCAACCACATTGCGCGAACTTCGCAAAAATGTTGACCCGGAACTCGTCAAACAGCGCGAAGGCTGGCGCGACCGCAACGGCAACACGCATTACGTCGATTATGTTGAATGGCATACGGTTGCCGACATCTTGGACGAAACCGCGCCGAATTGGTCGCACACGATTCGTGACATTAAACAAATCGGCGATATTTTCACAGTTACGGTTGCGATTACGATTGACGGAATTACCCGCGAAGGCATCGGAACGGGAACGGCTGATTCAGAAATGGGAATCAAAAAAGCCGAACACGACGCGCTGAAGCGCGCTGCCGTGAAATTCGGAATTGCCCGCGATTTGTATAAAAAAGAATCTGATACGATTGAACGCGAAGGCGCGGTTCCGCCACCGTCAAACGACGGTTTTCCGGCGAATCCGATTGCGAAAAGTTTGTCGGATTTGGTAACGGCAAAACAGCTCGGAATGATTCGCGCCATTTCACGAGAAATCAATGTTGACGCGGACGAAGAATGCCAAAACGTGATGCAGTGCAAAACCGATGAGCTTTCAAAACGTGCCGCATCCGGTTTTATCCAGCATTTGCAGGATTTGCAAAAACAAAATGTTGAAACGCAAATGCCTCTGCGCCGAGCCGGTTAAGATTAATTACGAATTATCAATTACGAATTACAAATCGAAAGAAGATTTTAAACATTCGTCATTTGAAATTCGCAATTAAAAAATATTGGGTTGTGAAAAACCGTCCGCTTTCTCCAAAGCCAATGTAATCTCACTCACAACTCAATACCTTTTTTATAGCTGCAGAAAGCTATAAGTAGTTTTCGGAGTTGGGGAGAACGGTGAATAATTGAAATACCTTCAATTATTCACCGTTCTCCCCAACTCTTTTAGTATTTTGAAGCTGTCTGCAATTATTTGTAACGTTATGAATTTCCTTGCAACTTTTAACATATTCCAATCCTATGTTATTCTTTCGACGGATTTAAGGCTTTTTTACTTTAAAAATCAGGAGAAAGAAAAATGGCGGGAAAATTTGAAATCAGAAAAAATGCCGGCGGCGCATTTCATTTCAGCTTAAAAGCGGCAAACGGAGAAGGCATCTTATCTGGCGAGACTTACGAATCTAAAGCGGGAGTCCAAAACGGTATCGAATCGGTCAAGAAAAACGCGGTTGACGACAGCCGTTACGCGTGAAAAAATTCTGCAAGCGGCGAGTGGTATTTCACTTTGTTATCTACAAACGGCGAAGCTATCGGAACGGGCGAAACTTATCCATCGATGGCGGCATTGGAAAAAGGTATCGAATCGGTCAAAACTAACGCTCCGAGTGCGGAGATTGTTGACGCGACGAATTCCTAAACGCTAAATATAAAATTGCGTCCCAATCGAATCTTTAATTTTTAATACAAAAAGGTGTGAATTTATAATCAATCATTTGGTTATTTTCACGCCTTAAATTTTTTATGAAACTTATGTCAAAAAAAATCTATTTTCAACTACTTTTCGCTTTATTCTTATTTTTAGCTTTTAATTTTTCAACACCGGCGCAGACGCTTCGAGCCGTTTCCAGCCGCGCGCGAAGCTACGACGTTCGGCATTATATTATTCGGACGAGTTTTGACCGCGCGAACAAAATCGTTTTCGGCGACACGACAGTTCAGCTAAAATCTCTGAAAGAAAATTTTCAAACACTTGAGCTTGACGCCGCAAATATGCAGTTTGAATCCGTCAAGCTCGATGCAACCGATACGAATTTAACTTATAAAATTAGCGGCGAAAAAATCGTCATCGCGCTCGACAAAGCCTATTCGCCTACAGATTTGATTTCCGTCCGCCTCAAGTATTCGACAAAACCGAAAAAAGGCGTGTATTTTGTTGACGCGCTGCGCGAAGACGGCGAAGTTACACGCGCCGCGCAAGTTTGGACGCAAGGCGAAGCCGAAGAAGCGCATCACTGGTTTCCGTCATATGATTTCCCGGATGATAAGGCGACGAGCGAACAATTTATTACAGTAGAAAAAGGCGAAACGGCGATTGCCAACGGCGAACTGCTCGAAACAAAGGAAACCACTGACGGAACAAAAACTTTTCATTACAGAATGTCGGTTGTTCATTCGAGCTATCTGACATCTTTTATCGTCGGCACATATGCAAAAGCCAGCGATTCCTTCAAAAACATTCCGCTTGGTTTTTATGTTTATCCCGATAAAACGGCAATCGCGTCGCAGGCTTTCGGCAATACAAAAAATATGATGCGTATTTTTGAAAACTTAACGGGAGTTGATTTTCCATACAATAAATACGACCAGACGATTGTCGCAAATTTTCGGTTCGGCGGGATGGAAAATATCACGGCGACGACGATGGCGGATTCCGAAATTTTTTTGGCGGGTTTGGGTTTTGCCGAAGGCAATGTTCAAGACCTTGTTTCGCACGAACTCGCGCATTCCTGGTTCGGCAATCTCGTAACGTGCAAAAATTGGTCTGAACTTTGGCTCAACGAAGGTTTTGCAACTTTTATGGAAGCCGCGTATCGGGAAAAAGCGAATGGACGCGAAGATTATTTGCGAAAAATTAAAGAAGACGCGCGACTGTTTATTATTGCCGACGCCGTCAGCAAAAATCGCCACGGACTTTTTTTCCAGGCGGCACAAGGCGACGAAGCGTTATTCGACCAAAATAACGCTCCAATTGCTTATCAAAAAGGCGGTGCAGTAATTCATATTTTACGCGAAACTGTCGGCACGGAAAATTTTTGGAAGGCAATCAATATTTATCTGAATCGCCACAAGTTCGCCAACGTCGAAACAACCGATTTACAAAAAGCGATGGAAGAAGCATCGGGAATGAAGCTGGGTTGGTTTTTCCGGCAGTGGGTTTATGGCGCGGGCTATCCGAAATTAAGCGTCAAGCAAACTTATAAATCGCAAACAAATACGTTAAGTCTAACCGTTGCACAATTGCAGACTGCCGATAAAGCTACGACTCCGGCATTTATTCTACCGATGGAAGTCCAGATTACAACTGCGAACGGTACGAAAACCGAAAAAATCGAAATCAAAAAAAGATTTGAAAATTTTTCGTTAAAATCCGACGAAAAACCAATTAAAGTTGTTTTGGATAAGGAGGAGAAAATTCCGCTTAAACTGGTGAAATATGAATAGTCAGGGACGAAGGAATGACCAAATCGAAGTATCATTAAAACGAAAAGCTCCGCACCCGTAGCGCGGAGCTTTTCGCTCTTTGAGAAGACTGGATGTCTCGTTTGATTTGTTGAAAAAATCAAAGGCACGAAGCACACGCAAAATCGTGCTTGTTACGGCAAAAATTTCCAGAGTGACTTCTTCACCCACCTACGAGGTTAGCTGCCGGGCTAGGAACGAAGAATAGTCCCCGCGTTTTTTTTTAGCTAAACGCTTCGCCCCATGTTTTATAAATTGCTTTATAAAACTTTGGTTCCCCCGCGTTGTTTCTTTAGCAAACAACTTCGGCGATAAGTTTTCAACAAAAATAATATAGCATCAGAGTTTTATTTTCGCAAGAAATGTTTTAATTTTTTTTATTTTCCCGGAAATAGTTGATAAAGCAGAAGATAAACGATTACGCCGGTTGCCGAAACGTATAACCAGATGGGATATGCGTATTTTACTAAATTTTTATGACGGGCAAATTGTCCGGTAACGGCAAAAAATATTGCTCGCAAAACGAGCGGTAAAACTATTAAAGAAAATCCAATGTGGGTGATTAAAAAGAAAAAATAAAAATATCTGACGACACCTTCGCCATTGAATTTATTTGCCGGATTTGAAATGTGATAAGTTACATAGCAAATTAAAAATAAGCCTCCCAAAGCAAAAGCGGTCGTCATCGCTGTTCGGTGAAGCTCAATTTTTCCTCGCCTTATAAAAATCAATCCGGCGATTAAAGACAACGTCGTCAAAAAATTTATCGCGCCGATAAAATGCGGCAAAACTTTTGTCCATTCGCCTAAACTTAATTTATTCGTAAAGCCGAACATCACGGCGACAACAAGCGGGACGGCGATTGAAATTATATTTATTAGAAGCCTTGATTTTGTTTCAGTTTGCGGTGCAGCAGTCAACATAAATTATTTCCAAAAACCGAGCAGCAAAAACAACACAATCCAGAGCGCGTCCATAAAATGCCAATACCAGCCGACGGCGTTTGAAATCGTTTTGCGTTTACTTAATTCTTCATCCGATGATGTTTTGTGCCACGTCCGCAAAACGACATAGCCGAGAACGGCGATTCCGCCGACGACGTGAATGGCGTGAACGCCGGTTAAAATATAGAAAAACCCCGCATACGGATTGCTCTCGACATAAACGCCGCGCCGGACGAGTTCAAGCCACGACAGAATTTGCGAAGCGATAAACATTCCGCCGAAAACGGTTGTTGCCAGCAGCCACTTTTTTGCTTTTTCCTGATTTTCTAAGTTGAGAGCCTTTTGCGAAATCGTGTAAGTTATGCTGCTCGCCAAAATCAAATTCGTGCTAATCCAAACTTGAATCGGCAAATCGAATGGTTTCCATTCCATTACACCGTTAGTCGAAATAACGACATATGCGCTGATTAGACCGCCGAAAGTCATCAATACGACGAGTAGCAGAAACCACATAGCGATGCGAAATTTATTCGACGAATACGTTTCTGCCTCTTCAAACGAATCATTATTGCGGCTGTTATTATCGCCACCGTCGCTTCCGCCGCCGCCGCCGCCATTTCTATTTCCGCCATTCGAGCCAAAACCGCTGGTCAAACTTGAACGAATTTTGCGTTTTTTCTCTTTTTCTTCGATTGTCTCAACAGTTCCGACTTTCATACATCTAATTTCAAATTTTATCGAAAACCATCAACAGAAAAATTAAAGGTATATAAATGACCGAAACGAGCAGCAGCTTTCGTGCTTTTTCGACTGATTTTGCGCGTGCCGCTTGGACGCTCGTCCACAAAAACCAAGCCCCGAGAACGCTCGCGCCAATCAAATAAATAAAACCCGCAAAACCGACGAAAAACGGCGCGACGCTGACCGGCAACAATAAAATTGTGAAAATAACAATTTGCTGTGCAGTGATTCGCCCTGACGGCTCAACTACCGGCAGCATTAAGATTCCGGCTTTCGCGTATTGCTCCCGATACATCCACGCAATCGCCAAAAAATGCGGAAACTGCCAGAGAAAAAGTATCGCAAACAAAACCCACGCGCCCAAGGTTATCTCGTTTGCCGTCGCCGTCCAGCCCATCAAAGGCGGCAACGCGCCGGGCAGCGCGCCGATGGCGGTCGAAGCTGATGTTCTGGTTTTCAAAGGCGTGTAGAGCAAAACATAGCCGACAATGACTATCAGACCGAGAACGGCGGTCAGCGCGTTCACCAAAAACGCCAGGTAAATTTCCGCCACGACGCACAACGAAATTCCGAAAACGAGAGCTTCGATTGACGAAATCTTTTGCGTCGGTAAAGGTCTCTTTGCCGTGCGCTCCATCAGCGCGTCGGTATCTTTTTCCCAAACTTGATTAAGCGTCGCCACGCCGAAGGCAAGAAGCAAAATGCCGGTCATCGAATTGATGAAAAGCATCAGGTCAAATCCCTTATTCGCGCCGAGATAAAAACCCGCCGCCGAAGTCAAAACCAGCATAAAAGCAATGCGCGGCTTGGTCAGCTCAAAATACGCCGCGAGTTTTTCGCGCAAGCCGATTGCTCTGGTTTCCTGAATGTGCGCCGTGATAACTTCCATTAAATTCGGGATGAAACTTTACTTCTTCAAAGAATAGCTTGCCTTCGGTAAATTTCCAAACTTCAAATGCCTAAGTAAAACTTCTTTTTTTCAAAAGCCAAACTAATTTTTTGAGAGATGACAAATAAATTCGGCTAAGTTATGATTTTTCTTTACAAAGTATCAAACAAGAAGATGTCCGTCGCCGAAAAAACAATCCAAGCGAAAACGCAAGCCTTATCAAAGTCTAAAACCGCGCCGATAGCCAATCGCGTTTTGGATTTTTTGAGTTCCGTGCGTTTCGGCGTTACATTGCTTTGCATTCTCGTCCTTTTTTCGGTCGTTGGAATGCTCATCATTCAGCAAAACGTTAATGGCTTCGATGCTTATTACGCTTCGCTGACACCGGCGGAAAAACTCGTCTATGGCTCTCTGGGCATTTTCGATATTTATTATAGTTGGTATTTTAAATTTCTGCTGATCGTTCTTTCGCTGAATATCGTTCTAGCTTCGATTGACCATTTCCCATCGTCCTGGACTTACATCTCGCGCCCCAAACTCAACGCCACACACGGTTGGCTGCTCAGACAAAAGCAAAATGTCGTCGTACAAGTGAAAGGTGTTGACGAGAAAGACGTTGCCGATAAAATCAGCCGCGTTTTCAAAGCAAATGGTTTCTCCGCGAAAACTTCGGAAAGCAAAGGTACTGCTTATGGCTTTGATGAAAACGGCAATAAAAATTATTCCGATATTGTCAGCAAAACTAATCTTTATGTTTTCGGCGAGAGCGGAAAATGGAATCGTCTCGGCGCGTATATCGTTCACGTATTTTTGCTGACACTTTTTCTCGGTCATTTCGCCGCGCTGCAAACCGGATTCGATGCCGACGTGCGAATGATGCCCGGACAAGTGACGAATGAAATTGAGATGATTGAAATCAATCTCGACCAACAAAACCGTTTTGCCGTCGGTTTGCCGTT
>DATLXD010000353.1:0-9523 GCA_035575965.1 Pyrinomonadaceae bacterium
CTTCCAAAAACGATTTCCGGGTTTGGCAAAGTGAAATCCGGTTGCACCCGTCCACATTCCGGGATTGATGCCGCAGAATAAAACTTTCAAATTGTAGTCAATTAAATCTTCGGCAGTGCGGTTGATTGCGTCGCGCAAATCTTCTTTCGTCGGTTTGAAGTTTTTCATTTTTCAATCATACAAAATTACCCGCGAAACACGCGAAAGGGAAAGTTGTTTTGAAACCACAGATAAACGCAGATTAATTAAATCAAGACTAATGGAATTTACAGGATAAAATCTTTTTCTTATCTGCGTTTATCTGCGTCTATCTGCGGTTAAATTTTCTTCGTATTATAAATATCCGGCAAATGGTATATTAATCGAAAACGATGTCGGAGAAATCACAAACAATCGTCGAATTTCGCAACGTCGGTTTTCGAATCGGCGCGGCGAAAATTCTTGATAATTTGAATCTGCAAATCGAAAAGGGCGAAACACTCGTTTTGCTCGGCGAATCCGGCTGCGGGAAAACGACGACTTTGAAATTGATAAATCGTCTTATCGAACCAACGAGCGGCGAAGTTCTGGTCGAAGGAAAATCTACCAAATATTGGAACGCGATAAATCTGCGCCGCCGCATCGGTTACGTTTTGCAGGAAGCCGGGCTTTTTCCGCATTTTACAATTGAGCGAAACGTCGCGCTCGTTCCAGAATTGGAAAATTGGGACGATGCGAAAAAACGAAATCGAACAGCCGAACTGCTCGAACTCGTCGGGCTGAATCCGCAGAAATTTTCCGATAGATTTCCGCACGAGCTTTCCGGCGGTCAACGCCAGAGAGTCGGCGTGGCGCGTGCGCTCGCGGCAAATCCCGATTTACTTTTATTGGACGAACCCTTCGGCGCATTAGACGCAATCACGCGGACAAATTTACAAAAGGAATTTGCGCGGCTTGTCAAAGAATTAAATAAAACGGCGGTTTTCGTCACGCACGATTTGCACGAAGCGTTTGTTTTGGGAACGCGCATTTGTTTGATGGACAAAGGCAGAATTGTTTTGAATGAAACGCCGGAGAATTTTGCGGAATCGGATTTGCCGTTAGTCAGAAATTATTTGGAAACAATTTCAACCGCAGACTTTGTGTAGAAAGAATATTTTATCCACAGATAAACACAGATAAATTCAATCTCGGTTAATTCTTTATGCTCTGTCTTATCTGAGTTTATCTGTGTTTATCTGTGGATAATTTTCTTTGTTTTGCGTAACTCTGCAGCAAAATTAAATGAATTTCTTTGAATTTTTACAACAAAATTGGTCGGAAATTTTCGCTCTGACGCGCGAGCATCTTTTTCTCGTTTTTGTTTCAACCGCTTTTGCCGTTTTGATTGGCGTGCCGCTCGGTATTTTGCTCACGCGAAAAAAATCTCTGCAAACGCCGATTCTCGGAATTGCCAACGTAATGCAGACGATTCCAAGCCTTGCGCTGTTCGGTTTGCTGATTCCGATTCCTTTCGTCGGCGGCATCGGCGCGAAAACGGCGATTATCGCGCTGACGCTTTACTCATTTTTGCCGGTGATTCGCAACACTGTAACGGGAATCTCCGGCGTTGACGCAAAAATTAAGGAAGCAGCGACGGCAATGGGAATGACCGATTGGCAGATTTTGAAAATGGTCGAATTGCCGCTTGCCTTGCCTGTAATCTTAACCGGAATTCGTATTGCGGTTGTAATCGCGGTCGGCGTGGCGACGATTGCGGCGGCGGTCGGCGCGGGCGGTCTCGGAACTTATATTTTTCGCGGACTCAGGCAAAACGATAATAATTTGCTTCTGGCAGGCGCGATTTCTTCGGCGATTCTCGCGCTCGCTGCAGATTTTGCGCTCGGACAAATTGAAAAATTGTTTGCGCCGATTCGCGCGGAAAATCAATCTTCTGTGAAAAGAAGAAAATTTATTTTAATCGGTGCGACGACTCTGATTGCGGTTTTGCTCGGTTTTGGCTTTATTTCAAATTTCAAATCTCAAATTTCAAATCAAAAAAATGTTTCTGAAATGGAACAGCAAAAAATCGTCGTCGGCTCAAAGGATTTTACCGAATCAATAATTTTAGCGGAGATTCTGGCGCAGAGTTTGGAGAAAAAAGGAATTACGGTCGAGCGAAAATTTGAACTTGGCGGAAACCTCGCACACGACGCGCTTCTCTCAAATCAAATTGACATTTATCCAGAATATACAGGCACGGCTTTTACCGCGATTCTCAAACACGCGCCGATTACAAATCCAGAAGAAGTTTATAATCAAACAAAAAATGAATACGCCGAAAAGTTTAATCTTATATTGAGTCCGTCGCTCGGTTTTTCAAACGATTTTGCAATTCTGGTGCGGGGAAAAGTTGCGCGAGATTTAAATTTGAAAACGATTTCCGATGCCGTGCCGAGTGCAAAAAACTGGCAAGCCGGATTCGGTCAGGATTTTATGTCGCGTGCCGACGGCTACGCGGGTTTTGCGAAGGCATATAATTTTAATTTCTTGAAACAGCCGCGCGAAATGGATTTGTCTTTGACATATCGCGCTTTAGCAGCAGGACAAGTCGATTTGATTGCGGGAAATTCGACGGACGGTTTGATTTCGACGCTCGACCTTTTTCAACTCGCCGACGACAAACGCTATTTTCCGCCGTATCAAGCTGTTTTTATTGCCCGACGGCGGAGTTTGGAATCGTTGAATGAAACTTTTGAAAAGCTGCGCGATGCAATCTCAACCGAAGAAATGCGTCATCTTAATTATGAAGTTGACGGTAACAAACGCGCGCCGAAGGACGCGGCAAACGATTGGTTAAAGAAGAAAGATTTTTAAGCGTACGTCTTTTTTAATAACATAATTAAGAAAAAATATATTTTCCGTGATTGATTTAGTTATGTTAAATCTCTGCGACATTGCTTATTTCACGCAATTAGTGTATTCTATAAAAGTTAATTCCTTCTCTCTGTATCAACGGTAGCGTTTTGGATAGTTCGAGATTAGGTTCGTTTATAACTAATAGAAGCCATTTGACCGCAAGCCTTCGCTAGCAACCGTTTCCGCTGAAGTCCACTTCGTTAATAACTTCTTTTGATGCTCCTAAAATTAAGGAGAAAGGATTTTTTATGTCTACAAAACTTTACGTCGGTAATTTATCATTCAACACTTCTAACGAAGATTTACAAGAACTTTTCGGACAAGCCGGAACAGTCGAATCAGTCAACATCGTCGAAGACCGTGACACTGGACGCTCGCGCGGATTCGGATTTGTCGAAATGTCTTCCAAAGAAGAAGGCACGGCTGCTATTGAGCAGTTGAACGGCAAGGAAATTGACGGACGCGCGTTGACCGTCAACGAAGCACGCCCGCGTGAAGAACGCAGCGGCGGCGGCGGTGGAAATCGCGGCGGTGGCGGCGGTGGTCGTGGTGGTTACGGCGGCGGCGGCGGCGGCGGTCGTGGTGGTTACGGCGGCGGTGGTGGCGGTGGTCGCTACTAATTTTGGATAATTTTTCCAAACAAAGCGGCTCCGGCAAGTTACTTGTTAGCTTTCTGAGCCGCTTTAAAACTATTTAGAAACAGTTTCCTGAATAAACCCAAGTTGCTAGTTATTGATGAACGGCGTTAAAAAGCTGATTTGTTGAGATTCGTGAGGATTGTTTAGGATTTTAGAATATTTCGTCTTGATCAGTCTTAAAGAATCATAACAATTTCAGTGTTCTGCATTTACGATTTCAGATATTACGCGCTGCTTTAGCAAATTAGATTAGATAAAAGATTTTTCGCTCTCGATTTTTCGATTGAGCAAAGCAACAAAGGATTTAATGGACTTTAAACAATTAGGCTTGCAGTCCGCGCTTGTTAGCGCGTGCGAGTCAGCCGGCTTTACGATGCCGACACCAATACAAGAACAAGCGATTCCCATAGTTTTAGAAGGCTCGGACATTATTGCCTGTGCCGAAACGGGAACGGGAAAAACGGCAGCATTTTTGCTTCCGTTGATTCAAACACTTACAGAAAATAAAACAAACGGCGTTGCGGTTTTAGTGCTTGCGCCGACACGCGAGCTTGCGACGCAAATTGAAGCGACTTGCAGGCAGTTTTCGCCGAAAAAATTACGCTGTGTCGCCCTTATCGGCGGCGCGGGTTACAAACATCAAACCGACGGTTTGCGCGGGGCGAACATTATCGTTGCGACACCGGGGCGATTGATGGATTTTATGCAGCGCGGCGCGATTGATTTTACAAAATTGCAAACGCTCGTCCTTGACGAAGCCGACAGAATGCTCGATATGGGATTTCTTCCCGCGATAAAGCGCATTCTCGCCGCTATTCCGAAAGAACGTCAAACGCTCTTTTTCTCGGCGACGATAACGTCCGAAGTCGGAAAGCTCGCCAATTCGATGATGAATTCCGAGCCGAAATATATCGAAGTCAGTCGCGGCGGAAAGCCCGCCGAGTTGATTGAACAGACGGCTTATCCGGTTGCGCCGCAATCGAAAATGGTTTTACTGCTCGATTTGCTGGAGCGCGAAAAATTTGAACGAGTTCTTGTTTTCACGCGCACACGGCGCGGCGCAGATCGTCTGTCGCACATTCTGGAAGCCCGCTCGCATAAAGCGACGCGCATTCACGGCGACCGCTCGCAATCGCAGCGTGAAGCCGCTCTGCGCGGTTTCAAATCGGGAAAAACCCGCGTTTTAGTGGCAACCGATGTTGCGGCTCGCGGAATTGATATTGATTCGGTTTCGCACGTTATCAATTACGACGTGCCGGAAGCGGCGGAAGATTATGTTCATCGCATCGGGCGCACGGGACGCGCCGGAAATAAAGGACGCGCCATCACGCTCGTTACGCCGAGCGAAGAGTTGAATATGCGAACGATTGAACGTCTGACCGGACAAAAAGTCGAGCGCGTTTTGCTGCCGGATTTCGGCGGTGTGATGCCGATTTTCGAGAAACCGAAAAAGGCGTTTCGCTCTTTGTCAAAAGGACGAACTCGGTCTTTTCGTTCAAGATAAACTTAATAAAATAGGAGAGGTATTTTATGGATAAGAAAAAATTTGCGGTTGACGATACGACGGAAGTATTTTGTTCGTCTTGTGACACCGAGCAAAACCACACGGTTTTAACAGTTACCAAACAAGGACGAATAACCAAATTGACTTGCGATGTCTGCGCGACAACCAGCACCTTCAAAAGCGGTGTCAAAACATCGACCGGAATGACTGGCAAAGCCGGAAGCGCATACGACCGGACGCGCAAATACCGCAAGGGACAAGCGATGACGCACTCGACCTTCGGTCAAGGCGAGGTGATGGCGGTTATCGAGCCGCAGAAAATTGACGTGCTGTTCGGCGACCAGGTGCGTCGTTTGATTCACGCGCAAGTTTAACCTTGCGGTTTTCATTGAATTACTCGATAAATCCAGTGAATAAGTGCGTAAGTTTTCTTGCGCGCTTTTTGAAACCTTTGAAATTCGTGTGATTTATCTCAAGTAGAGATAAAAAAGGCGATTCAATAAATAATGAATCGCCTTTTTTATTTTTATCAATTTGATTTTACTTTCTTCCGCTGCGAAAAATCCAACCTAAAACCAAACCAACCGCCGCCGAAATCAAAATTGTTTGTCCAGGTTTTTGACGCGCGTATTCCTTCGCGTCTTCAACTAATTCCTTCGGGTCTTTTTGCTGCAATTCCTTGAATTTATCGGTTGCTACGGCAAACTGTTCGTTAGCGTAATCTCTGGCTTTTGTCGCCGCGTCCTGCAATTTTTGTCCGTACTCCTGCGCCTGCACCTTGAAATCGCCCATATATTCATTCGCCGATTTATCCGCGCCGTTAGTAACGTCCTTTTTTACCAAACCTTGGTCGTTGCTTGTTGTTTCTGACATTTTTCTAAATCTCCTTTTTAAATTTACAAAATTAACCGAGCTGAAACTTTTTTCAACGGTTCGCGCTTTGATGCGCGTTTTGTCCTGAAAAGTTGATACGGATTTTCTTATGAAAAAGTTCACAAGTCGTCCTTGACAACGATTTGCTCAAATGAGAAAGTAAGTAAGTACTTACTAATGAGGAGATTTTCACCAAAATTGATTCGAGAAATAGAAAAAACAGAAGCGGTATCCGGCAGAATGTCGGGCGATGAACGCCGTTCGCAAATTCTGCAAATTGCCATCGGATTGTTTTCCCAAAAGGGTTTTAGCGGCACGACGACTAAAGAAATTGCGGCGGCGGCGGGAGTTTCCGAAGCGATGGTTTTCCGGCATTTCGCCAATAAAGACGAGCTTTACTCGGCGATTCTCGACCACAAAGCGTGTAATCGAACTTTTCAAAATCCGTTTGAGGAAATCGGCGAAAAGATAAAAGCGAAAGACGATTTCGGAGTTTTTTATACGATGGCTTTAAACGCGCTCGACCATCATTCGGAAGATTGCGGTTTTCTGCGTTTGATGCTTCATTCCGCACTCGAAGACCACGATTTGGCACGAATGTTTTTTGAAAGTTTTATTACGGACGTTTATAAATTTTTGGGCGGTTACATTCGTCAGCGACAAGCGGACGGCGCGTTTCGGGCGATTGAGCCGCACGTCGTCGTGAGGGCATTTGTCGGAATGTTTGTTCATCATTCGTTAAACAATCTTTTGTGGGACAAAGAACAGAAATTATTGAAAATCTCCAACGAGGAAGCGGCAAAAAATTTCACCGAAATTTTACTGCGCGGTATCGCGGCAAAATAGATTTCAAGTTTTAATTTGTAAAATAAATGTCACAACAATCAATTTATAAATCAATGTTTTTCAGCAGTTTGTTAATTATCGGCGTTTTATTCGCCGCGTCCTGCGGCAGTTCAAAAGCTGAGAACGCCAACGCGAATGTTAATGCCGCGCCGCAGATTGTCGATGTAACGACGGCGCAGGCGATTGTGCAGAATATGTCGACGTATTTTGAAGCGACCGGAACTTTGGCAAGCGACGCGCAAACCGATGTCGCGCCAACAGTCGGCGGAAAAATCACGGCGGTTAATTTCGACCTCGGAAGCTATGTGCAGAAAGGCTCGGTTTTGATTCAGATTGATGACCGCGACGCGCGGATTCGGCTCGAACAGTCGCAGGCGCAGGTCAATCAGGCAAAATCCGGCGTGCAACAAGCGCAGGCGCAAGTCGAAGCGGCACGCGCCAATGTGCGGCAGACACAATCGCGCCTTGGTTTAACCGAAGGCTCAACTTTTGATATTGAAACATTTTCGCAGGTTCGCGCCACTAAAGCGCAGCTCGATTTAGCTGAAAAAGAATTGGGACGAGCCGAAAGATTGCTCGAAACAGGCGACATTGCCAGAACGATTTACGACCAGCGTAAAGCGCAGCGCGACCAATTCCGAGCGCAACTCGACGAATCACGTTCGACCGCCGCCGTTGCAGTTTCGGCGATTCGCACGGCACAGACTCAGGTTGATTCGGCACAAGCCGCAGTCAGAACAGCGCAATCAGCGGCAGACACGGCACAGACGCAAATCGCAACGGCACAAAAAGCAATCGCCGATGCAACCGTTTATGCGCCGATTAGCGGTTACATCTCCGAAAGGACAGCCGATGTCGGCGAGTTCGCTTCGACCAGCACAAAAATCGCCACGATTTTGCGAACGAGCGTTTTACGTTTGAGAATTGATGTTCCCGAACAGTCAACCGGAAAAGTCGCCGTCGGACAAGGGGTTTCCACGCAGGTCAGCGCGTATCCCGACAGAAATTTCAACGGAACGATTGTCAGGATTTCACCGAATCTGAACGCGACTTCGAGAACTTTAACGGTTGAAGCGGAAGTGGAAAACGGCGACGGATTATTAAAACCCGGACAATTTGCAACGGTTAGAATCGCGCAGGGAAAAGCCACGCCGACCGTGATGATTCCGACATCGGCGGTCAAAACCGAGGGCGAAACGAATAAGGTTTTCGTCGTCAAAGAAGGTAGAGCGCAAGAGCGAATTGTAAAACTCGGACTTCTCGAAAATGATTTAATCGAAGTCAAACAAGGCGTTCAGGAAAACGATGCGGTTGCGACGAGTGGTTTGGACAAGATTTATGATGGAGTTGCGGTAAAGCAGTAAGTCCAAAGCCCAAAGTCCAAAGTCTAAAGTTAATTTACTCAAAATTGCTTCGGACATTAGACGACAGAATAGCTTTGGGCTTTGGACTTTGGGCTTTGGACTAAAAGATTATGCAATGGTTAGCAGAAATTTGTGTGAGACGTCCCGTGTTTGCGACGATGCTTATTTTGTCGCTCGTCGTGGTCGGCACGTTTTCTTTCTTTTCTTTAGGAGTTGACCTTTTTCCGAAGATTGATTTTCCGACCGTGACGATAACGGTAATCAATCCGGGCGCTTCGCCGCAGGAAATCGAAACGGAAGTTACGGAAAAGATTGAAGCGGCGGTTAACACCGTCAGCGGTATTGACGAGATGCGCTCGACTTCAATCGAAGGTATTTCGCAGGTTTTCGTACAGTTTCTGCTGGAAAAAGACGTGAACGTCGCGGCACAGGAAGTTGAAAACCGCGTGCAGACCGTTATCCCGGATTTACCGGAAACCTCCGAACAGCCGACCGTGCAAAAGCTCGACAGCGACGCCGCGCCGGTTTTGCGAATTGTCGTTGCCGCGCCGACGAGCCTTAGAGACGTGACGGAAGTTGCGAAAAATCAAATCAAGGAACGCATCGAATCAATCAGCGGTGTAGGGCAGGTAACGATTATCGGCGGACGCGACCGGCAGATAAATGTGTGGGTTGACCCGGACAAAATGCGTTCCTATAACGTAACAGCCGGCGAGATAACCAACGGTTTGCGCGTTCAAAATCAAGAATTTCCAGGCGGGCGAGTTGACGAAGGCAACCGCGAACTCAACGTCCGCACTTTGGGGAAAATCAAAAAACCGGAAGAATTTGAAAACGTTGTCGTCGCCACGCGCGGAACTTATCCGGTCAAAATAAAAGATTTGGGCTATGTCGAAGACGGCGCGGAAGAAGTGCGCACGCAGGCGTTTCACAACGGACAGCCAGCAGTAACTCTAATCGTTTCAAAACAATCAGGACAAAACACGGTTGCCGTCGCGCAAACCATCAAACAAACCTTAAAAGAAATTGAGCCAACGTTGCCGAAAAATTTTCGGATGCAAATTATCGGCGACAACTCGATTTTTATCGAAAATTCGCTGAACGCAATTGAAACGCATCTCGTGGAAGGCGGCATATTGGCTTCGATTGTCGTGTTTTTGTTTTTGTGGAATTTTCGCTCGACGATTATTGCCGCGATTGCGATTCCGACTTCGATTATTTCGACGTTTGCGGCGATGTATGCGATGAACTACACGCTCAATTCAATCACGATGCTTTCGCTGACTTTGATGGTCGGCATCGTGATTGACGACGCGATTGTCGTGCTGGAAAACATTTATCGTTACGTCGAAGAAAAAGGCATGGATCCGTTTCAAGCGGCAATCGAAGGCACGCGCGAAATCGGTTTAGCTGTTTTGGCA
>DATLXD010000354.1:0-6996 GCA_035575965.1 Pyrinomonadaceae bacterium
CGCTTCCGCATTCGCCTCTGAATTTTCAAAACCGGAAACTCTACTCCCGGAAAAACCAGCCGGTTCATCGGGTTTAGATTCGTGAAAATCAGGGTTTTGTATTTGGGATGAATTCTTGTCCGACGCGGTAGTTGATTTGCCGGTTGGTTTTTCCGTGATTTCTTCCACCGCTAAACCTTCTTTTATTTCGGCTTCTTTGTAGGACATCATTTCCGATTCAGTTTGAGCGTGTGAAGGATTAACTTTCTCGCCTTCGCTCGAAACGAAAACAAATTCTTCATTGGCGGTGATTTCAGATTCGTTTCTGATAGATTCTTTTTCAATAACAAAATTTTCGTATTTTGCTTTTTCAATATCCACGCCCGTATCGGCTTGCCTTTCTTGAATCAAATCAGATTCCTCGACAACCGGATTTAGCATTTCGACATTTTCGCAATCGGATTTTTTTTCATCGACTTCTTTGGCAATTTGAGCGGCGAAAGCATTTTTGTTTGCGTAAAATTCATTCGACTTCATACTTACGGACTCTATTTGACGCTCGGCTTCATTACTTTCAAAGATTGCTGACTCCTCAAAAGGAACTGCTTCACCGCTTTTATTTTCGTCTAGCTTATTTTGCGAATGCGAAACCTCGGCGGCATTTTCACGCGAATAATCATCGCCGCCGTCCGCGGCAGACGCATTTTGCCGCAGATTGATTCCGCAATACGGACAAAACGCAACATTTTCCGCGACTTCCGAGCCGCATTCCTGACAATATGCCATTTTCTTATTAATATATTTTCTCAATCCTCGATGTAAAACCGCAAAAAAGTTTTGCCGACGATTATCTCGTCGCCATTGTTGAGAAGTTGCGCGTTTCCGGGAGTCAAACGCCGCCCGCGATTGACGAAAGTTCCATTGGTCGAACCCAAATCCTCAATCGAAAATTTTCCGCCTGCGTAAATTATCCGCGCGTGCCGCCTCGAAACCTTGGCATCCGAATCATGCTTGTCAAGGTCAACGTCTGGGAAGATTCCGTTGTCGGCATCCCAGCGTCCGAGATAAGATTCATCCGCCGTTAGCAAAAATTCCGTGCCGGTGGCGTTTCCGCGCTCGATGACGAGTTTTGCGTGAGCGTCTTTTGCAGCTGGGTTCAAATCTTTTTCAAATGAGTTTCCCGCCGTCGGCAAATTTCCCGCAATCGGTGGGATTCCGATTGAAGTAACATTTGCCGATTGAAAAATCTGAGATTCGGAAATCAGCTTTTGAAATTTCGGCGTTTCGATTTGCTTGCTGCTTTTCCTCGCGTTTTCTTCCAATCTCGCGCCGCATTCGTCGCAGTATTGTGAATTCTCTTGATTTTCCGTTGCGCAAGCCTGGCATTTTATCATTTTCGTTGTCTCTGACCATTTTTGATATAACCACCAAAATGGTTTTATTATTTTACTCTGTAATTGTTTGTTCGTAAATCCTAAAAGAGAAGTCAATTCCCGTCAATCACTCGCTGCCGCCAATTGCCAAAAAAGTCAGCCGAAAACTGGCGGCAATCTTAATTTTTTTTTGAAACTCTCAGGATTTTTTAATCGTAGTAAAATTTACGCATATCAATAAACAATTTGCGTTTGTAATCCGAAATAAAATAAACCGTGAAAGAGGAATAGTAAAAAATGGCTATCAGCCGCAAAGCTAAAATTATTATTGGCGCGACCGCCGCCGTTTTGTTAATCGGAATTGTTATCGCCAGCGTTTTTGCCACCCGCAAGGACACACCCGAAGTAACCGTCGTTAAAGTCGAAACAAAGCGCGAGTTGCGCTCGAATGTAACGGCTTCCGGTGAAGTTCGTCCGATTCAATTTATCAATCTGACCAGCGAAGTTCAGGGACGCATCCAAGATATTTATGTAAAAGAAGGCGACCAGGTAACCGCCGGACAACTGCTCGTCAAACTCGACCCAAATCAATTGCAGTCAAACACTGACGCGCAGCTTGCCGCTTTTCAAGCCTCGCAAAACGAAGCGCAGGTTACGCGCTCGCAAGTTCTTGCGGCGCAAAATCAACTTTCGCAGGCGCAGCAAGGCCTAAACGCGACGCAGGCTTCGGTTGACACGGCGCAGCAGCAAATTGCTACGGCGCGGGAAAGCGTTAATCGCGCCAGACAGGATGTAGTCGCCGCGCAAACCGACATCGACCGCGCCCAAGTCGAATTAACTGCGGCGAATCGTGAAGCGAAACGAACCGCGGAATTGGTTGAGAGCGGTGTGGTACCGAGGCTAGAATACGACCAGGCGAAAGACCGCGTGGATAACGCGCAGGTTGCTTTGCGAAACGCCAAATCCCGTCTCCAATCGCAGGCAATCGCGGTAAAATCCGCGCAAAGCCAGGTTAGCGAAGCCGAAGCTCGAGTCAAAGAATCACGCGCCAGAGTAAGTCAACAACAAGTTACCGTCAAAGATGCCAGGCGCGGTGTCGATACGGCGAATTACAGCGCGAACGCAAGCGCAAGCCGCTCGCAACAATCCGCCGCCGTTTTAAGCGGTCAACAAAACCAGCGCGATAAAACTTTGCAGGTTGCGCCGATTAACGGTGTGATTGCCGAGATTCCAAACAAAGTCGGTGTCTTTGCGCTTGCCGGAAATTCGACGACTCCGCTTTTGACGATTGCCGATATGTCGGCGGTCAATGTCGAAGTCAAAGTTGACGAAACCGAAATTGATAATGTAGCTGTCGGACAGCCCGTAAAAATAAGGGTCGATGCTTTGGGCGATAAAGAATTAGACGGCGAAGTTACGCAAAAAACTCCGCTCGCCGTCGGCAAATCGCAAACTTCCGGCGGACTTTCCGTAAATATCAATGTGCAGGAAGCCAAAGAATTTCGCGTGGTTATTCAAATAAAAGATTTAACCGATGAATTTCGCAACAGCCTGCGTCCCGGAATGAGCGCGACTGCCGTTATCACGACCAAAACGGCTGAAAACGTAATAGCCGTGCCGCTTCAAGCGGTCATCGAGAAGAAACCGGACGCTGTGCCTTCGGCAACCACACAAACGAATGCGCCCGCCGAAAAGCCGAAAAACATCAAAGGCGTTTATGTTCTTGACGGAAATAAAGTTAAATTTGTCGAGGTTCAAACCGGCATCACCGGTGAATCCGAAATTCAAATTACCGCCGGACTCTCAGAAGGTCAGGAAGTTATAACGGGTCCCAGCCGGATTTTAAATACTTTAAAGGAAGGCGCAATCGTTAAAAGACAAGTCAAAAAGGAAGGCGACGCCGTTAAATCGTAAATCGTCAATTGTAAATCGTGAATAGAAAAATTCTTATGATTTACTATTTACGATTCACGATTTACGATTGACAAATTATATGCCCCAAGATTCAGCAAATTTTCCGAAAAACGGAAGCGTTACAAATGATGTTCCGGGCGCGTTGATTTCAATGCATAACATCTGGAAAACCTATCAGATGGGGACGGAACAACTTCACGCTTTGCAGGGCGTTAGCTTTGAAGTTCAGAAAGGCGAATATCTCGCCATCATCGGACCTTCCGGTTCAGGCAAATCAACTTTGATGAATCTTATCGGCTGTCTCGATTCGCCGACGACCGGACAATACTGGATAAACGGCAACCTGGTTTCGACGATGACCGACGACGAACTCGCCCGCATTCGCAATCAGGAAATCGGCTTCGTGTTTCAAACTTTCAATCTACTGGCTCGCGCAACCGCGCTCCACAACGTCGAACTTCCTTTGATTTATGCGGGAATGAAAACATCGGAAAGACAGGAACGCGCTCACGCGACACTCGCTTCGGTCGAACTCGGCGACCGCGTTTTGCATCGTCCGAATGAGCTTTCCGGCGGTCAGCGGCAGCGCGTGGCGATTGCCCGCGCACTGGTCAACAATCCCTCGATTCTGCTGGCGGACGAACCGACCGGCGCGCTCGACTCGAAAACGAGTTTTGAGATTATGGCTCTTTTTGAGAAACTTCACGAGGATGGCAACACGATAATTTTGGTAACTCACGAACACGACATTGCCGCCCGCGCTCATCGCATAATCACGATTCGAGATGGCGAGATTGAAAAAGATGAGAAGATAAAATGATAGGTGTTAGCTGTTAGCCGAGGACTGTAAAATGAATTTGACCGAAACATTAAAACTCGCTCTTGCAGCAATTACGGCGCATAAGCTGCGGTCGTTTCTAACTCTTTTGGGAATGATTATCGGAGTTACGGCGTTTATGGTCGTACTTTCGCTGCTGCAAGGTTTCAATGTTTATGTCGACGAAAAAATCGCCGGAATCGGCTCAAATTCATTTACTATCGCCAGATTCGGTTTTGAAGATTACAAAGACACCGATACTATCGCCGCCGCGCAACGGCGCAACAAGGATTTAACATTTGAAGAATTGGATTTTATCCGTGAACACGCCCAACTAATTGATAAAATTGGAGCTAAAGCTAATCCGAACACCCGTGAATTACAGCGCAGCGGCGTTATTTTGCAGGATGTGACAGTGGACGGAGCCGAACCGATAATCGGGGAAATTGATAATTTGGACATTGCCGAAGGACGTTATTTTAGCGAAGCGGAAAACAACAATTCGATGCGCGTCGCTTTTATCGGCTCGGACGTGGCAAAAAAACTTTTCCCGTTCGTTTCGGCGGTCGGCGAAGAATTTACAATGCAGGGCATTCCTTACCGCGTTATCGGCGTGCAGACTGAAAAGGGTTCGGTTTTCGGTCAGCCGCAGGATCTTTTCGTCCAACTTCCGCTAAAAACTTACGGCGCGAATTTCGGCGGTTTAACCCGCAGTCGCGGTTTGAGGTTTGAAGCGACCGCCAAATCCAACGACCTTTTTAACGATGCCGTCGAAGAAGCCAAAACTTTGATGCGAATAAAGAGAAAATTGAGTTTCGGTGAAAAAGACAATTTCGGAATTTTCACACCCGACATCATTTCCAAATTACGCGATAATATTTTAGGTCCGATATTTATTGTTATTTTAGCCGTTCCCGCGATTGCATTATTTGTCGGCGCGATTGTCATTATGAATATTATGCTGGTTGCCGTGACGGAACGCACCAAGGAAATCGGCATCAGAAAAAGCCTCGGCGCGCGACAATCCGATATTTTAAAGCAGTTTCTTTTTGAATCGGCGACGCTTTCGGCAATCGGCGGAATTATCGGCTTGGTTCTGGCAAAACTGCTCGGTTTTATCGTTACAATCTATGTAATAAAAACCGTTATTCCCTGGTATGCGGCGGTTATCTCAATCGGAGTTTCGGCTCTGGTCGGTGCATTGGCAGGACTTTTTCCGGCGTGGAAAGCCGCGCGGCTCGACCCGATTGAAGCGTTAAGAGCAGACTGATAACTGATTATGAATTATCTTCGCACCAGCTTTTACGAAAACCTGAAAATGGCACTCGCCACTTTGCGAAATAATAAACTGCGCTCGTTTCTGACGATATTCGGTGTCATCATCGGCGTTATCACCGTGATGCTGATTTCTTCAATTATCAGCGGTATTGATTCGGCAGTTAAAAAACAAGTCGAATCTTTCGGCACGCACACGATTATCCTTCGCAAATATGATATTTCCGTCGGACCGCATAGCCGCACACAGGAAGAAAGAATGCGAAAACCGCTGACGATGGATGATGCCGAAGCCTTAAAAAAACTTTCAACTATTGAAACCGCCATTCCCTTTTTGAACATTACCAGTAATTATTTCGGTCAAAAACTTCTCGTTACCGGCAAAAACGGCAAAACATCTTCAGCCGTTAAACTGCAGGGAACTTTACCCGATGTCGAAAAAGTTGGAAACGAAGTTTTGATTGAAGGTCGCTGGTTCACGCAAAACGAAAGCGACAGCAAATCAGATGTCTGTTTAATCGGTTCGACCGTTGTCGACTCATATTTTCCATATGAACCGCCCGTCGGAAAGACTTTGGAAATCGGCGGGCGCGAATTTCGTGTCATCGGTGTTCTGGAAAAACGCGAGCAGTTCGGCGGCGGCGGCGGCGGCAACAACGACCAAAGTAATTCTATCTATATGCCAATCGGCGCGGCTTTGCGGCTGAAACCTTATGCCGATGATTTATATATTTATGCCATTGCCAAAGAAGGAAAACTCGACGAGGCGAAAGACCAGGTGCAAGACCTTTTGCGCGTCCGCCGTCAGGTTCCGTATGGAAAACCGAATAGTTTTGGAATGGAAACGGCTGAAAGCATTATATCTACCTTTCGCTCGATAACGTCGGGCATAGCAATTACAATGGTCGTTATTTCTTCTATCGGTTTGATGATAGGCGGAATCGGCGTGATGAATATTATGCTCGTTTCCGTCACCGAAAGAACGAGAGAAATCGGCATTCGCAAAGCTATTGGCGCAAGGCAGAGCGATATTTTACTGCAGTTTTTGATTGAAGCCGCCACCTTGACCGGACTCGGCGGACTTGTCGGGCTGCTAATCGGATGGGCTTTGACGTTTCTAATAAAACTCGTCTTCCCTTCCAATGTTCCGCTCTGGGCGCCGGTCGTCGGATTTGTCGCCAGCGTCGGAATCGGCATCATCTTCGGGCTTTTTCCGGCGTGGAAAGCCGCGCGGCTCGACCCGATTGAATCTTTAAGATACGAATAGCCAATTACGGAATACTAATCACGAATTACGAAATATAGAATAAATTCTTTTGATTCGTAATTTGAAATTCGTAATTCGTTCTACGTCGGGTTGCCGGAAAAATATGCCATAACAATTCTGAATGCCAGACTAACCAAAGCTAAAATAAGTACGATTGCCCAAGCCGAACTTGCTGACAATTTCATCACTTTTTGCAAGCCGATTGCCGCCAGAATCCAGCCCCAAATTTGGAAAAAATCAATCGTTCCCAAAAGCGTCGCCAGAACGGGAGAAGACTTTCCGTCAATAAAAAAACTCGGATTCGCGTGAACCAGACCGGTTTGGCTGGTTGCAATATCAATTTCATCGGCTGATTTCAGAAATAAAATCAG
>DATLXD010000355.1:0-9461 GCA_035575965.1 Pyrinomonadaceae bacterium
TTATACCGCTGACTGCGCCCGCGCCGAGCTGCGATTGCGCCGGTAATATAGTGGTTATTAACAAAACACAAATAGCCGACAAAAAGATAGTATAGAATTTCATTTATTATCCTTAAATTTAGATTTTTTAATAGATTTTGTTCTGGGTTTGATAGAATAATTCCATTATCCCGGCGATATATTACATCGCTTTTACATTTAAGTTAATTTATGGTTAATAAAACAAAAATGCGCGATTCGGCAGGTGGAAAACTCATCTTTTCACAAAACTCATCAAAATTTGTGATTTTGGGGTGATTTTATCAATTCCGGGTCAAAATATAATTATGAAAAGGTTTTCAGGATTCTAAAAGTAATTAAGACTTGTAAATAAAGGCTTTGCGAGTTAGCTAAAAATTAAACTTAGCATCGTAACTACAATGATTCCAGCCCAACTGCGTAACTTCTATACTTATTAAATGGAGTTATAAATTCCTCCAATTTAGTTTGTAGAATCTCAAAAACAGAAATTGAAAATCGTTTGCGAAGACTTTTTGGTGTTTGAAAACTTACAGATGAAAAGCAATTCGATATATTTTGATTTTATCTTTTCCGCCTTTGTGATAAAAATAAATGCCAATGAATTACGAACAAACACAAGAAGCGGCTGATTTTATCCGCTCCAAATACGAAAAGGAAATAAAAGTGGTGCTGGTTTTGGGAAGCGGTTTGGGCGCGTTTGCCGATGAAGTTGAGAATGCAGTGAAGATTCCGTATGAAGAAATCCCGCATTTTGCGCGTTCAACCGTCGAAGGACACGCCGGACAACTTGTTCTCGGCGAAGTCGCGGGCGTTTCGGTTGCCGTGCAGCAAGGACGTTTTCATTTTTATGAAGGCTATGAGATGTCGCAAGTCATTTTTCCGATTCGCACATTTGGTGTTTTGGGAATTAAAAATTTGATTCTCACAAACGCGGCGGGAAGCGTCGACACGGATTTCAAAAAGGGAACTTTGATGCTTATCCGCGACCATATCAATTTGATGGGCGTTAACCCTTTGCGCGGTAAAAACGACGAAAGATTCGGCGCGAGATTTCCCGATATGACGGAAGTCTACGCGCTCGACTATCAAGAAATTGTCATTAGCGAAGCGAAAAAAATAGCGCAGGAAAAAGCGCAAACGGAACAAGAGCAAACAAGCAAAAAACAAGATGTAAGGTCATTTTTGCGGCGCGGCGTTTATTGCGCTCTTTCGGGTCCGAGCTACGAAACGCCTTCGGAAATTCGGATGCTCAGGCTGCTTGGAACCGATGCTGTCGGGATGTCAACCGTTCCCGAGGCGATTGCGGCGCGGCATCAAGGAATGAAAGTCATCGGAATTTCGTGCATTACGAATATGGCGGCGGGCATCAGTGACGACATTATTCATCACGAAGATGTGATAGAAACGGGCGCGAAAGTTGCGGGGATATTCAAAGAGCTACTGAGAAGAGTTATTTCAAAACTAAATTAAAACACAAGGGATGGCATAAAAACCAAAGATAACTCTCAAATTTAATTATTAAAAAGTTATTTCACTTACTCCTGCAAATTTTGTTTATCCTGTTAAAATTTCTACTATGATAATTGGTATTTGCGGCGGAACAGGTTCGGGAAAAACGACGATTGCGCGGAGGATTTTCGACACGGTCGGTAGAGAAAATGTGATTTTGCTTGAGCAGGATTCGTATTACCGCAATCTCGAAGATATGCCGCTCGACGAACGTCACCAGACGAATTTTGACCATCCCGATTCGATTGACAGCGAGCTGCTGGTCAATCACCTGAAGCGTCTGAAAGGCGGAAACTCGATTGAAATGCCGGTTTATGATTTCAAAACTCACACGCGCCGCCGCAAAGTCGAACATATCGAGCCGAAACCCGTTGCCATTGTCGAAGGAATTTTGATTTTCTCGGAAGCGAGAATTTTAGATTTGCTCGACGTGCGCGTTTTTGTGGATACGCCCGACGACATTCGTTTTATACGGCGTTTGCAGCGCGATATTACCGAACGCGGGCGCACAGTCGAATCAGTCATCGCTCAATACCACATAACCGTTCGTCCAATGCACTTTGAGTTTGTCGAACCTTCCAAACGCCACGCCGATTTGATAATTCCAGAAGGCGGCAATCCTGAAATCGGCGTGGAATTTCTGTGCGGGCTTATCCGTGAGAAACTGAGAAGAGAGATGACTGAATCTACAAAAAAAAATTAAACCGTCGAAACGCAGAAAGAAAATTTATAGGGATGAATAGGACAAACAGGCATAAAAAGAATTCTGCAGTTTTATATTTTCCATTAACTTTCTCGCGCTTCGACAGTTAAAATTATTTTATGAACGAAGAACTAAAAAGGCTGGTCGAATCAGCTAAACAAGCGCGCAAAAAAGCCTGCGCGCCGTTTTCAGAATTCAAGGTCGGCGCGGCGGTCAAAACAAAAGGCGGAAAAATTTACACGGGCTGCAACATCGAATCGGCAAGCTACGGTTTGACGGCGTGCGCCGAGCGCGTGGCGATTTGGAAGGCGATTTCCGAAGGCGAAAAGGAATTTACAAACGTCGCGGTCGTCGCCGACACCGAAGATTTAACGCCGCCGTGCGGAGCTTGCCGGCAAATTATCTGGGAATTTTGCGGCGATGTTCCCGTTACGTTTGCAAACTTAAAAGGCAATGTCGAAACCGTGCAGATGAAGGAGCTTTTGCCCAGAGCGTTTGACACGAAATTTTTGAAGTAGAAAATCTTCTGTTTTTTATTCTCTTCACGGCGATAGCGTTATAATAAATTTATCGGTTTGAAAAATAATTTTAGACAGGAGAACCGGCGATGATTAAAAGTTTGTTGGATGACGAGGAAAATCAACCGATTGAAGCAAAACCCGAAATTAAAAACGAGCGTGTAATCAATGCGGCACTTGAAAATTTTTCCGAAACAGACGCGAAACAAATTACTGCAAATATCTCTGAATCAAATACCGAACAAACGCCTGCAAATTCTTTCGATAAAACAGATTCCGAAGATATTTTTAATTTTAAGTTAATCGAAACATTACCGATAAGCGATGATAAACCGATGTTTCAGACGAATTTTAAGTCGGAATCGCTCGCCGAAACCGCCCGCAAAAGCGGCTTGGCTTACGCGGCGGGAATAACGCTTTTCGGCTCAATTGTTTTTTTGATGGTTTTGGGCTGGTTTGTCGATTTGCTTTTCGGAACATCGCCTTGGGGAATTGTCGGCGGCATCGTTTTGGGTTCAATTATCGGTTTTATACAGTTCTTTCGGATGACCTCGCAAATTCTCAAAGACAAAGACTGATTTGAGAAAAATTGCACAAATTCCTTTTCGCGCTTTGAACTTTCCCCGATTCCTTTGTAAAATCTATGTTTTGCAATGAGCGACGATTTTGAATCTATTGCAGACGAACCGGAAAATCTCGCGCCGCTGACGCATCGGCGCATTTTAATCGTGATGGCGGCGGTGGCGATTTCGGGCAGTCTGCTCGGTGCGGTTTTCGTTTCCGGGCTGTTCGGTTTGGGCGTTTTCATCGGCGGAATTTTATCGTTCGTAAATTATTACTGGCTGAAATTTTCGCTCAAAAAGATTTTCGAACAAGCCGTCGGCGGCGATAAACCGAGATTTTTAGGTCTTCGCTATTTGTTTCGATACTTAATTTTAGGCGCGGTTTTAACAATCGTGTTTCTGACCGAAACTATTCCGGTCGTCGCGGTTATTGCTGGCTTGGCGAGTTTTGCCGTAGCGATTGTTATCGAAGGATTCGTACGAATATTTTCATCTTTTTTCAAGAAAAAGGAAGTTTAATAAATGTTTTTATTTGCAGAAGGCGGCGGTCATCACGAACCGCTGATTGTCGAATTTATCAATCATTATTTGGGCGAGCCGGTTTATAATTTTCAGTTGAATTATACTCGTCCGGTTTGGCAGTCAATTTTGTCTAATTTCGGCACGACACCCGAAGCCGTTTTTGGCGAATACTCGCCGGAGACTGCAATTCCCTGGTACACGATTATGTTCGTGATTGCGTGTCTGTTGACGATGGTCGTCATCTGGATTTTCAAAGGAAAACTTTCCGAAGACGACCCGAAACCCGGACAACTGACTTTGGAAGCCGGATTTCTCGCGCTCAGAGATTTGGTCACGAGCGTCATCGGCGAACACGGCTTAAAGTATTTTCCGGTGATTGCGACCTTCGGCGTTTTGATTTTAATTTCAAATTTGATGGGACTTTTCCCGCTCTTTATGTCGCCGACGGCGCACGTCAGCGTAACTTTTGCGCTCGGGATAACTTCTTTTATTTATTATAATTACGTCGGCATCAGAGAAAACGGACTGCGCGGACACATCGCGCATTTCGCGGGTCCGAAACTGAGCGGTTTGCTGGTTGTCATTACTTTACTCATTTTCATTATCGAGCTTTTCAGTAATTTGATTCGCCCGATGACGCTCGGCATCCGGCTGTTCGGAAATATGTTTGCCGACGAACAGGTCGCGGCGATTATTTCAAATCTGTTTCCGCCGTTCACACAATTTTTACTGCCGATAGTTCTGCTGCCGCTCGCGGTTTTTATCGCGCTCGTGCAGGCATTCGTCTTTACTTTACTTTCGACGATTTACATCAGCGAAGTTTCGCACGCGCCGCACGAACATCATCACGATGAACACGCGGAACACGCGCTCGCGCACGACGAATCGGCGAAAGTGGAATACGCATAATCTATGTGAGAAATGAAAAATAAGAAGTGAAAACTAATCTCTCATTTCTTATTTCACCAGTTAAAAAAGTTTTTTGAAGGTTTAGGCAAAACTTTTCCGGCGAATTTGCATTTCATACGTGAAAATGCCCGCACGCAATCAGGAGCCTCGACTCCAACGAGAGTAGAAATCGAGCGCATACCGGAAGTGAGGCGAAATTATACAAGCGCAAGTTTGTTTGAAAAGCAACGGCTGAAAATCTTCGTAGAAGTAGAATAAAAATAACTTAGGAGATAAAAAAATGAATAAACTTAGATACTTTTTCTTTTCAGCCCTCGGCATCGTGGCAATGGCGCTTCCGGCACTCGCGCAAGGCGCGGCGGGCGCAGGCGCGGCTGACAATCAATTTACCGTCGACGCTTACAAAGTCTTGGCGGCAGGACTCGGTTTCGGCTTGGCAGCAGGTCTCGGCGGTTTGGGACAAGGCAGAATCGGCGCATCAGCGGTCGAAGGCGCGGCTCGCAATCCGGGTGCCGCCGGAACCGTCCAAACGATGATGATTATCGGTCTGGCTCTTATCGAATCGCTGGTGCTGTTGGCACTGGTTATCGTATTTGCAGTTTTAAGACCGACTCAATAATATAATCAAAATTAAAGAATTAGACTTTGCGGATGAGGTTGTAAAAACTTCGTCCGCATTTTCTTTGCTTTGTCATTTAGCATTTATCATTTATCATCAAACTATTGTTTATCTTCGGACATCAAAACCGAAATTTATAAATGGTAAATGGTGAATATAAAAATGTTAGACCAATTCGTCGGAAAAACTTTATCGGACAAGTATAAAATCGAAGACATCTTGCGCGAAGGCGGTTCGGGCAGGGTTTATCGCGGAACGCATCTTTTGATGGAGAAACCGATAACTCTCAAAGTTCTTCCGCCTGCGCTGGCGGCTGACGAAAACAACGTCAGGCGCTTCTCCGCCGAAGCCAGAACACTTTCGCTCATTTCTCATCCGAACATCTTAAACGTAACGGATTTCGGCTCTGACAAAAACGGCGCGGTTTATATTGCTCTTGAAAATGCCGAAGGTGAAACCGTCAAAGACGTATTACGGCGAGAAGGAAAATTTGTGCCGGAACGCGCCGTACAAATTGCCCGTCAAATCGCCGCGGCACTTTCCGCCGCGCACGCCGGCGGAGTTGTTCATTGTCATCTGAATAGCGAAAACATTTTCCTGACGCACGCGGTAAACGAACCGGAAGCGGTCAAGGTTTTAAATTTCGGCTCGGCTAATTTAAACGAAAATGATCAAAGTATCAATGAAATTCCCGTCGCCGATGTGGAATATCTTTCACCCGAACAGCTTTCAGGTGTTGTCGAAGTTGATGCGCGTTCCGATGTGTATTCGCTCGGCGTGATTTTATATGAAATGCTGGCGGGCGAAGTTCCCTTCAAAGGCGAAAAGCCGGCTGACATACTGCGCAAACAAGCGCAAGAGCCGCCCGCTCCACTTTCCGCTTTTCGCAGTGATTTGCCCGCTTATATCGAGCCGATTGTTTTGCACGCACTGTCGGGGAATCCCGAAATCCGCTACCAAACCGCAGATGAATTTGCCCGCGTTTTGAGTCACGCCGGGCAAAATTTCGATGAACCGGAAACAGTCGTTGTTCCCGAGACGGATGAAGATACGAACAAAAACATCTGGAAAACGGCTTTTATCGTTCTGGCGGGAATCGTCGGTTTGACGGCGGTTTTTATCTATGCGACTTCCGTCAAACAAACCAATCTGCCGACGACGCAAATGCAGACCGACGCGAACGGTATGCCCGTTCAGCCTTTGAACCCGGCAACCGGCGCGAGCGAGCAAGGCTTATCGAATATGATGTCTTTTTCGCCGGAGATGTTGGGAAATTCAAATGCAGCAATGGCAATTCCCGGCGGCGATGCGACGTACCCGGACGGCGTTAACCCCTGGGCAAACGGCGGAAGACCGCCGATAGGTGCGCCGCTGCCTTATCCGATTGCTCCGGGTGGTCAAATGATTGACCCGAACAATCCAAACAGTCCGTTTATGCAAGATGGTATGGTTTATGTTCCAGTTCCGGTGAATCCAAACGTCAACGCCAATGTCAACGCGAATATCAAGACGACGGCGACACCGACAGGCAAAGCGACACCGACAGGCAAAGCGACACCTTTGCCCGCAAACGCGCAGCCTGCGCCGACACCGAACAATACTACTGCGCCGCCCGCGACAAATACTAAACCGACTCCGGCTCCGAAAACAGATAAAACGCCTGCTAAGCCGGCAGAAAAACCGAAAGCAAATCCGCCCACAGCAACCGAAAAGCAAACGCAGAGCGGAAAAGAGCAAGACTCTTGACGATTTTAGATTTTGGATTTTGGAGTGGTGAGATTTTGTTAAATTTACCGAGCGGTTTTTTCTCAAAGATATGAGAAGTGCCAATACCTTAATCTCATAATTCGTAATTTGTAATTCGTAATTCTTCTAAAGTGCGCCGCGCTGTTTCGATTAAATTTTCTTCTTTCGTCGAAACCTTTAAAACGCCACTCGGCGCAAATGAAGATTCGGGATTTCCCGCTAAAAACTGCATCAATTTTTCAGGTGCAACCTTAGCGTTTTCACCCAATTTAACCGCAAAACCGTTCAGCGTTTTATCAACCGACAAGACGCGCATTTGTTCAGCCGACTTTCTTAGCTTCGCATACTCGAACAAATTATCGACCGATTCGGGAATCTTGCCGTAACGGTCTTGAATTTCCGCGTAAATGCGGCGCAAATCTTCTTCCGAATCGGCGGACGAGATGCGTTTGTAAGTTCTCAAGCGTTGCGCGGTTTCGTTGATGTAATCGTTCGGAATTGAAACATCCGCTCCTAGATTCAGCGAAACGCTCGATTCTTCTTCTATTTCTTCGCCCTTCAATTCCTGAATCGTGCGCTCAAGCATTTTCGTATAAAGGTCGAATCCCAAAGCGTCTAGTTGTCCCGATTGTTGTCCGCCCAGGATATTTCCGGCGCCGCGTAATTCCAAATCAAGTGCCGCGATACGAAAGCCCGCGCCCAAATCGGAAAATTCTCGAATCGCGCTCAAACGCCGTTTGGCAATTGGTGATAATTCGAGTTCCGACGGAATCAAAAGGTAAGCGTAAGCGCGGCGATTTGAGCGACCGACGCGCCCGCGCAGTTGATAAAGTTGCGACAAACCGTAATTGTCGGCGCGATTGATAATAATTGTGTTCGCTCGCGGAATATCAATACCGTTTTCGATAATGGTCGTCGCCACTAAAATATCGAATTTATAATCGATAAAATCGAGCATCGCCTGTTCCATTTCCTTTTCGTTCATCTGACCGTGCGCGAAAATTATGCGAGCCTGCGGCACGATTTTTTTGATGTGCGCGGTGATTGTCTCGATTGTTTCGACGCGATTGTGAATAAAGAAAACCTGACCGTTGCGGGCTAATTCGACTTCGATTGCCGATTTTATTACGCCTTCGGAAAACTGCACGACCTGCGTATTAATCGCCAAGCGGTCGCGCGGCGGCGTTTCAATCACCGACATATCGCGCATTCCGAGCAGCGACATATTCAGCGTGCGCGGAATCGGTGTTGCGCTCAAAGTCATCACGTCAACCTTCTTTTTCAGTTGTTTTAACTTCTCTTTGTGCGCCACACCGAAACGCTGTTCTTCGTCCACAACGACCAAACCTAGTTTCGGCAAGCGAACATCATTTGATAAGATTCGGTGCGTTCCGATTAAAATATCAACTTTGCCTTCTTCCGATGATTTGACAACTTCTTTTTGTTCCTTCGGCGAGCGAAAGCGCGACAGCAATTCGATTTTGACGGGAAACGCGGCAAAGCGTTGTTTGAAACTTTCAAAATGCTGATACGCCAAAACGGTTGTCGGCGTGAGAATGGCGACTTGTTTATTGTCCATCACGGCTTTGAACGCGCCGCGCATTGCCACTTCGGTTTTGCCGTAACCGACATCGCCGACAATCAATCTGTCCATCGGCACGGCGGTTTGCATATCGTCTTTGATGTCTTCAATTGCCGTCGCCTGGTCAGTCGTCAATTGATATGGAAAAGCGTCTTCAAATTCGATTTGCCACGGCGAATCAGCCGAAAAAGCAAAACCTTCGACAAGTTTTCTTTCGGCGTAAAGACGCAATAATTCATCCGCCATATCGCGCATCGCGCGTTTCGCTTTCGCCTTTGTCTTTTGCCAACCCAAACCGCCAAGCCGGTCAAGTGTCGGCTGTGCCGCTTCGCCTGAAGAAAAACGCGAAACCAAATCCAATCTTTCAACCGGCACAAATAATTTCGCGTTGTCGACATAAAACAAAAGCATAAACTCGCGTGTCGCGCCGCCCGTTTCGATTGTTTGCAAACCTTCAAACCGTCCGATGCCGTGGTCAACGTGAACAACAAAATCGCCTGCTTTCAAATCTCGAAAATCGGAAATAAAAGCGGATGTTTTACTTTTTGTTTTAGAACTTTGGACTTTGGGTTTTGGACTTTGGGCTTGAGTCGTTTCGCCGAAAATGTCGCTTTCAGTGTGGACGATTAAATGAAGCGCGGGAATTTCAAAACCGCCGGACAAATCGCCTATCAGAAGAGAAGTTTCAGGAATCGAAACGTCGTAATCGCGCAAAATTTCGCTCAAACGTTCTGCCAAGCCGTGTGATTGCAGAATAAAAACCTGTCTG
>DATLXD010000356.1:0-5419 GCA_035575965.1 Pyrinomonadaceae bacterium
GACGGAATCTCCGCGGTCAATCAGATTCGCAGAATTTGTGATGTGCCAATTCTGGCGGTTTCCGCAGACGTGCAGCACGGAATGGAGCTGTTTCTTAATATGGATGAGCTAGCAACCGGGTATGTTCATTATCTGAAAAAGCCGCTTAACCTGAATGAGATGATGGAATATATCAATACGGTACTCCCCGTTGATAGCGTGACGTAAGCGGCGGATGGATGTGCTGCCACTTTTTCTGATTTGTTCTAACTTTTACTATTATAAGTAGTCTCATCGGTCAGTTCAATTCGTGTGAATCAGCTTAATCGTCAACCAGCAGAACGCGCAAACCAGAAAGTTACGGCTAACAATCGAGCGGCACTCCCATTTCAGCCGCTGGATGCACGCGCGTCACATCGCTTGGCGGTTCTGTGCGCACCGGAAGCAGCGGAAGACTAACCGTAAAGGTCGTGCCCTGTCCTTCTCCGGCGCTGCTCACAGAGACGGTTCCGCCATGCAACTCGACGAGTTGACGGACGATTGCCAAGCCTAAGCCCAACCCGCCATGACGACGTGTCATCGAACCGTCGAATTGACGGAATTTATCAAACACATACGGCAAAAATTCCGGTTCGATTCCTTTACCTGTGTCGCTGATGACGATTTCGACGTGCGAATTAACCCTCTCAAGTCGCACCTGCACTCGCCCGTTTTTCGGCGTAAATTTAACGGCGTTCGAGAGTAGATTCCAGACGACTTGTTGAAGGCGGTCGGAGTCGCACGAAATCGGTCCCGTGTGTGGGTCGAGCAGCGTTTGCAATCGAATGTTTCTAGCTTCCGCGCTGGGACGCGCGGTATCAACCGCTGCGGTAATCACACCCGATAAATCAACTACTTGCACGTTGAGCCGGAGTTTTCCCGTAACAATACGCGAAACGTCAAGTAGATCATCAATTAGATGGTTTTGCGCGAGGGCATTGCGCTCAATCGCGGCAAGTGCTTTGTTCACCTTTTCGCCGAGATTACGGGTTTGCAGCAGTTGAGACCAACCCAAGATAGCGTTCAGCGGCGTCCGCAATTCATGCGAGAGCATCGCCAGAAATTCGTCTTTCAAACGATTGGCTTGTTCGGCTTGTTGGCGTGATTCCTGCTCGCGGATAGCCAATTCGAGGGCGGAATCACGCGCCTGCTCAATCTTTTTGCGTTCAATCGAGTAACGAATGGAGCGCTCCAGTAACGACGAGGTGATTTGCCCCTTGACCATATAATCGGAGGCTCCGGCTTTGGCAGCTTCCAGATCAATTTCATGGTCTCCCTGTCCGGTCAGCAGAATTATCGGCATTTTGCTGTCTTTCTTAAAAAACTCGCGGACGAGTTCAAGTCCGGTTCGCTCGCCGAGCCGATAGTCGAGCAAACAAATATCGTGTTCGCATTTGAGAGCCGCTTCCAGACCGGCATCGTAGTCTGTCACCCAATCAAGTTGATATTTTGTTCCATCAATGCGTGAGAGCAGCTTGCGGGTGATGACGAAATCATCTTCGTCATCTTCGATAAGGAGAACTTTTATTTCTGGTTGCATAAACTATTTAATCTCCGATTGGATTTGGCGGCGTTTCAACAATTTCTATCCAATATTTGCCGAGAATTTGAACGAGTTCGACCATTGACGTAAAGGTCACTGGTTTGGTAATGAAAGAGTTCGCGCCGAGGTCGTATGTGCGATAAACATCTTCCTCGGCTTTAGAAGTCGTCAGCACAACGACTGGGATTTGTCGCAAGTTGGGGTCAGCCTTAATCTCACGCAAAGCTTCACGCCCGTCTTTTTTCGGCATGTTCAAATCGAGTAGAATAAGACCGGGGCGTGCCCAATCGGGCAAGTCAGCGAATTTGCCGCGATGATGCAGATAATCTATCAATTCCTCGCCGTCATTAACGAAATGAATCGGGTTTGTGGCGCGAGCGTTCTTCCACGCTTTGGCGAACGAGCGGCGGTCATCCTCGTCGTCGTCTGCCATCAAAATATGCATAGGTTCATTGTTCTCCTTCATCTATTTTTCCTCTTTTGACTGCTTTACCGGCAGCGTGATAATAAATGTCGCTCCTTCGCCGACCGCGCTGCGGGCAGTTAGTTTGCCGCCGTGCCGCTCGACAATTTTCCGGCAGATGGCAAGCCCGATGCCTGTCCCTTCGTATTCATTGCGCCCGTGAAGACGCTGGAAAATCGTAAAAATCCGGTCTAAATATTTTTCGTCGAACCCGATGCCATTATCCGCAATTGTTAAATGGCAATGCGCTCCGCCGTTCGTTCCGCTGATTTTGATAATCGGCGCTACGCCCGCACGATGAAATTTAAGTCCGTTCCCAATCAGATTTTGAAGCAGTTGGCGCATCTGCAAAGGGTCGGCATCAATGGTCGGCAGATGTCCGGCTTCAATCTGTCCACCCGAATCGCGCGTGCGAACTTCCAAATCCGACAACACTTCTTTGAGCAGCGAATTTAGGTCAACTGGCATAAAGGGTTTCGCCATTGTCGTGATGCGTGAGAAGGCGAGCAAATCATTGATCAGGTTTCGCATCCGCCCAGCTGCCGCAATCATTCGTTCGAGCGTGTCGAGGTCTTCCGCTTCGATACAATGACCAATGTTAATTTTCAATTCGTCGGCAAACGACTGGATTTTACGGAGCGGTTCTTGCAAATCGTGCGAGGCGACGGAGGCGAAATCCTGTAACTCGGAATTGCTGCGCTGAAGTTCAACGGCGAATTTCTCCATTTTTTCTTCATTCAATTTCCGCTCGGTGATGTTGTGAGCGACGCAGAACATCAATTGCTGATTCTCCGACCAGGAAGCCGACCACATTATGTGAACCAGCGAGCCGTCTTTGTGGCGGTAGAGATTTTCAAAGTGGGATATTGGTTTGCCGGAAACTATTTGTTCGGCAACTTCGTTGGTCTTAGCCACATCTTCCGCAACAACTAAATCAATATATTTCCGACCGATAAGCTCTTCGGGCAGATAACCGAAAATCTTCAAAGATGCCGGACTAACTGTAACGAATTTTCCTTCCGCGTCTATTGAACAAATAACATCGACCGCATTCTTAATCAGCGCGCTTTCCCGCAGAGCGGCGGCTTCTAAAGCTTCTTCGGTGCGTTTGCGTTCCGTAATATCTCGAATAATGCCACTGGAAAATTTTCCTTCCTCGGTCGTCCAACTACTTAGGGAAAGTTCCAGCGGAAACTCGGAATTGTCCTTCCGCAGCCCTTTTAATTCCACGGTTTTACCGATAACGTGAGTTTTACCCGTCGCATTATGTCTTTCCATTCCGTTCTGGTGCGCTTCGCGATAAGCTTCAGGCATTAAAACGGTCAACGACGCGCCCGAAATTTCTTCTTCCGTATAGCCGAAAATGCGCTCCGCGCCGTTGTTCCACGAAATGATGTTTCCCTTGCTGTCGGCGGCGATAATTGCGTCGTTAGCCGACTTTGCCACCGAACGAAATTTCAATTCCGATTGCCTTAAAGTTTCTTCAATCTTTTTCTGCTCGGTAATGTCGCGGACAATTTTGGAAATGCCGATGACATTTCCGCCAGCCTCTTTGACCGGCGATACGGTTAGTGAAACGGGAATATGTTTGCCGTCTTTACGAACACGCACCGTTTCATAATGTTCGATGCGCTCACCGCGCGTAATCTTTTCCAGAATCTGCGCTTCTTCGCCCGTCAGTTCCAACGGAAACAATTTGAAAATGTGCTGACCGACGATTTCTTCGGCTGTATAACCGAAAACCCGTTCCGCGCCGGAGTTCCAACTGGTAATAATGCCGTTTAGAGTTTTGCTTATAATCGCGTCGTCGGATGATTCGACAATTGAACCGAGCGTGAGCAGCTCATTTTCCGCCCGTTTCCGCATAGCCGCCGCGACGTTCATTAACCGAGCGTCATTTAGGACAATCACGGCGAAAATTAAGATAATGATGACGACGAACATCGCCGTTCCAATTTCACCCGTGAATAGTCCGAAATGCTCGCCTTTTAATCGCAGCCAGCCTAAAACTATTGGAACGATAATGACCAGAGGAAACAATCGCCGCGCCGTCTCTCCACCGATGTCCCGACTTAATATTTCCTTAACCAAACCTCGTTCCGGTTTCGATAAAAGCAACCCCACCGCCAGCGCAAAAAAAGAAACGGCGGTATGAATCGCCATCGGATTAAAGGAAACAATCGCGTAAAAAGATTTTGCGCCGTACAAATAGCCTATTATCGCCAGAAACGAAGACAATATCACCGCTATAGCCAGATATTGCGAAGGGAAAGAATCGCGCCCGCGTTTTGTTTCAAAATTGAGCAGAAGCAGAGCCGCGCCGAGCAGCAGAAAATTCAAGGCAGTCGTCGGAGCCATCCGGTTCGGCTGTTCCGTAACTTTATCGAATAGCTGGTCGGAGAAAAGTATTTGGTCAATACCGATGTCAAAAAAACCGACAATCGCACACAATTTGATTAAACCGATGAGCGCGACCGCTCCGGCGCACGCTTGAGCAAGACGAATCAGCTTTGCATTTGCGCTGTGCAAAAACCATAAAGAGACGCTCGATAAAATAAATGCCACCGCCGTAGTCGGATTCATAAAAACGTATCCGGGAATAATACGTTTGAGAAAATCAACTTCAAATAACCAGCCGACGAATACAAGCAGACTTATTGAAGACGGGATTATGACAGCCCACAAAGGTGCGGCAGTTTGTCCAACCGGTAATGGAACTTTGACGGGTTGTGTCACTCCGAGGTTGTTTTTGTCTTCTATAGTCATATGTATTGATTGGTAATTAACACTGAGCAATCTGCCGATGCGCCGTAAATTATTTCCTTCGGACATACATCCTGACTGCCTTCTCTCGCACTCCTTCCGAATAAGTGCGCCCTTTCGGCTCGTCATCGAAAATTCTCGGCACGTCAGTAGTTCAGAATAAACTCGTTCTTCTTTACTTCTGTTTCCGAATTTACAACATTTATTTTTCCGCAATGCCGAGCATAAAATCGCTGATCGCTTGTGTTCCTAACGCTTGATCTAAGTTAATTACATTAGACGTGGTGTCCGAGGTACCTCCACCTGTAACACTATATTTCGGAGGTAAAGAGAAGGTATTTGAAACGAGATCTGCGGATGTGTAAGGAGCAATCACAACATTACCATCAATTTGTCCGCCGCCGCCGCCGGCTCTAGACCATCCCTCCGCCCCTGTAACGATGATAAGTCCCTTAAAGTCCCAACCGCCAACATTTATCAATTTTCCGGTGACCACTAAAATACCTCCGCCATCAACCCCGGCGGTACAGTTGCCTTCACAAAACGTAATACCGGTGCCGCTTGCATAGACGCCAACATTTTCAAGGTTTTGAGTAGGGTTAAGGTAATAACGCCCGGAGTTTTGCGCTGTC
>DATLXD010000357.1:0-2514 GCA_035575965.1 Pyrinomonadaceae bacterium
ACATTCGACGCGCGAAACGGTGAATTTTCCGTCTGGCGTCGTTTCGCCAGCGTGAATTCCCAAGCGACTGCAGATGTGTTCGGTAATTTTCTCTTCGCCCATAATGCGGCACGAAAGCGTTTTGCACACTTGAATGTGATATTTACCGACCGGATGCATATTGAACATCGAATAAAACGTCGCCGTTTCCCAAACGTCCGTAACGTTGATGTCCAATTTTTCCGCCAAAAAATTTACGCCCGCGTTGTCAATATATCCGCGCTCGCGCTGAATGACCAAAAGAAGCAAAGGAATCAGCGCGGAACGCTTTCGTTCGGGCGGATATTTTGCAATATGCGCGTCAATTTCTGCCAGGACTTCGGATGAAAAACTCGCAACTTCGTCCGTGTAAACAACTTGATTCGTATAATGTGTCGGAGCTACTGATGCCATAAATTATGCCGCTAACTTCTGCTCTAATTTTTCAACCCTTAAAGTTAGATTATCGATTTTGTCTTCTGTTTCAATATATTGGACGCTCAAGCGCGAAACTTTTTTATCGGTATTTTCAAGTTGTTTTTGCAGTTGACGAATTTCCGCGTGAATCGCTCTGACATCAGATTCAAGATTTGATAATCTTTCTTCAAAGGAATCAAACCGTTTTTCAAGCCTAGTTACTCTTTCGTCAATGGAAATAACTCTTAAACCAATCTCGGTAACCTGCGCGGAAAGAGTGTCGAATTTTTTATCCTGTGCATCAAATCTTTTATCAACCGCTTCAAATCTTTCGTCAATCGTGTCGAATCTTTTATCGTGCGCGTCAACCTTTTCAATCAAAAGTGAAAGCATCCGCATAACTTCGCTCTTAAAGCGTTTGTCTAAGATTTCTTCTTCAGCCATTGTTTCTACCTGTCAATTTCGCCGAGAACAATATCCAATGAACCAATAATCGCCACGACATCGGCGACCATTTCGCCTTCGCTCATCACGGGCAAAGCCGAAAGATTGACAAAGCTCGGACCGCGAAAATGAACACGGTCGGGTTTCGGACCGCCGTTTGATTTCATATAAACGCCGAGTTCACCTTTTGAGGCTTCAATTGGGTGGTAAACTTCGCCTTCCGGGATGTTGAAGCCTTCGGCGACAATCAAAAAATGGTGAATCAGCGAATCCATATGTTTTCGCATATCGTCGCGGTCTGGAAGAACGACTTTCGGCGCGTCGGCTTTAGTCGGTCCCGGTTTTAGGCGTTCGAGTGCTTGTCTGACAATTTTGTAGGACTCTCGCAACTCGCGCATCCTGACCATAAATCTTCCCCAAACATCACCGCTCGGCTCAACCGGAACTTCAAAATCGTAAGTTTCATAACCGGAATACGGATTATCTCTGCGCAAATCCAGGCTGACACCGCTTCCGCGCAAACAAGGTCCCGTCAAACCCCAATCAATCGCTTCGGTCGCCGTAATCACGCCAATATCTTTCGTGCGGCTTTGCCAGATAGTATTGCCTGTAACCAGCGTATTCAGCATATCGAGCGCGTCCGGGAAATCTTCTAAAAACTGTTTGACGCGCCGTTCAAATCCAGCGGGCAAATCCATCATCAAACCGCCGATGCGAAAATAACTCGGTGTCATACGTCCGCCCGATGCGGCTTCGATTAAGTTCAAAATCTTTTCGCGCTGGCGGAAACAATAAAAAAACGGACTCATCGCGCCGATGTCGAGCGCGTGAGTGCCGAGCCAAACCATATGCGAGGCGATGCGCTGCAATTCGCAAAACATTACGCGGATAATCTGCGCTCTTTCAGGAATTTCGATTTGCAGAAGTTTCTCCGCCGCCATCACATACGCAAGATTGTTTCCTAATGGATTTAAGTAATCCATCCGGTCGGTAATGACGATGCCTTGCTGGTATTTCTTATATTCGAAAAGTTTTTCCATTCCCGTGTGCAGATAGCCGATGTCGGGAACGGTTTTGATGACCATTTCACCATCAAGCTGCAATTCGAGCCGAAGAACGCCGTGCGTCGACGGGTGCTGCGGTCCCATCGAAAGCGTCATTTGCGATTCGAGAGATTGGTCTAAAACTTCAAATTTACTCGGTATGTTTTCTACTGCAACGCTCATTTTTAATAGTGGTGAGTGGTGAGTGGTGAGTGGTGAGTTTCAGGAAAGTTTTCACTTTCCGTTCACCACTATCCATTAACCACTAAGTTAAGCTATATGGTTCATAACCACGCAAGGGATAATCTTTTCGCAAAGCGTGTCCGTCGAAATCAGACGGCAGGAGAATTCTTCGCAAGTCAGGATGGTTGTCGAAAATCACGCCGAATAAATCAAAAGTCTCGCGCTCGTGCCAATTCGCTGTTTTCCAAACATAGACAACCGTCGGAACATTCGGCTCGTCTTCGGAAAGCAAAACCTTTAAGCGCAAACGATTAAAATGCTTGGTCGAAAATAAGTGATAATTGACTTCAAAGCGCGGGTCTTCTTCAGGACCGCGGTCTGCTCCGCATATATCGGCGAGCATATCAAA
>DATLXD010000358.1:0-2172 GCA_035575965.1 Pyrinomonadaceae bacterium
GCGCCGTGGCGTGCGCCTTCTTCGCCGCCCGAAACGCCGACACCGAGAAATTCGATTCCTTTGTCGGCAAGATATTTTTCGCGCACTTCCGTATCAACGAAATGCGAGTTGCCGCCGTCAATAATAATGTCGCCTTTATCCAGATACGGCAGCAGATTTTCAATCACGCCGTCAACGATTTTTCCCGCCGGAACGAGCAGCATAATTTTTCTGGGCGTTTCCAGACTTTCGACAAACGCGCCGATAGTTTCAGCCGCCGTAACCTTCATATCCGCGCCTTCTTTGATTAAAAGTTCCCGCTTTGCCGCGTCCAAATCATAACCGACGCAGGCAAAACCGTGTTCCGCGACGTTGAGCAAAAAATTTCTGCCCATCGTTCCGAGTCCGACCATTCCGAATTGTGCTTTATTCATTCTATTTTTTCTATTTTTTAAATTCCGATTCCTTCCCAAATATCAGCGTAAGTCGTCCACTTTTCGCTGACTGTTCCCGTATCTTCAAAAACCCACCAAGCCGATAAAACCGCCTGGGCGAAGGCCCATTTACGCAATTTCTGCGGCTCGATTTCAAAGCTCTGCGCGAACTGTTCGACGCGCTGCGCTAAAATCTGCGATAAATTTTGCCGCGTTCGTATCAAACGCCTTTGGTTATTCAGAAAAACGCCTATTTCATAACCAATGTCGCCGATAACGCCTTTCGGGTCAATCGCCAAAAACGATTCGCGCTCCGCTGACAAAATGTTTTCGTGGTGCAAATCGCCGTGCAGAAGCAAATTTTGCTCTGGAGCGTCCGACAATTCTTCAAAATAATTTCGCGCTTTTGCAACCAGTCGCGGAGCAAAACTTACTTTCGCCGCTGTCTGCAAACCGTTCATCCAATTTTTTAAGGTTGGAAATTCGCCTGTTTCCGGTGGTTTGCACAGCAGCCGACGCATAACTTCGATGGCGATTCGAGTCGCCTGCTCGTCGTCGGTCTGACAAATCCTTTTCAAATTTTCGCCTGGAATCAATCGTTCCAAAAGCAAGGCGCAATAATCTTTGTCAAATCGCAGAAGTTTCACCGCGCCGTTTCCGTCAAGCAGTTTCAAAAATCCGGCTTCGCTGAAAATGACCGAATCCTCTTCGCCGAAACCGATTTTCAAAACCGTCTGCGTGCCGTCGGCGCAACCGCACGGCGCGACGTAACTATATGACAAATTCGGAAAAGGCTGTTTGACAGAGAGCGACCATTTTTCGGAAATTTCCGCAATCAAATCCGGTAAATCATTTAGCCATTGCCCGCCTTTTTTCGCGTGCAGGTCAAGAATGTTTTGCGTGAATTTTTCCGGTAATTTAACATTACATTTTTCTTTCATTCGTCTTGACGATATTAACTTGTCTGGTAGATTCTAAACAAATGAAAACTTTACTCGAAGCGATTCGCCCGACGATTTTTATCGAAGCGGAGAAACTGAAAACATATCTCGGCGTTGATTTAACCATTGCGACGGAAACTTTTCAACACACGGGAAGTTTCAAATTCCGCGCGGCTTACAATCTGGCTGTGAATGTGCCGAACGACGAAATTTTAACCGCTTCGTCGGGAAATTTCGGACAGGCGTTGGCTTATGCCTGTAAATTGACGAACAAAAAATGCACGGTTGTGATGCCGGAAACTTCCGCGCGTGTAAAAATTGAAGCTGTAAAAAGTTACGGCGCAACCGTTGAATTGATTGACACACGCACCATCGGAAGAAGCGAAAAGGTAAAACAATTAGCCGAAAAAATGCCAAACGCTTATGTCGCCAGCGCGTATGACGATTTGTTCGTGATTGAAGGAAACGCGACGCTCGGCGATGAAATTTCAAATTATCAAAAGGATTTTGATTATGTGATTATACCCGTCGGCGGTGGCGGCTTGATTTCAGGAATTTCAAACGGTTTATGTCGAAACGGCAATCGGGCAAAGCTCTTCGGCGCAGAGCCGCTTCTTGGAAATGATGCTTCGCGCTCGCTGAAAGCCGGAAAAATAATCGCTAACGAAATCGAGTCGGCAACGATTGCCGACGGCGCGAGAACCGTCTCGCTCGGCAAGCATAATTGGGAAATTGTCCGCAAAGGCGTGGACGATATTATCGAAGTTTCCGAAGAAAATATCGCCCGTGCCGCGCGTCTTTGTTTCTCGCTGGCTAAT
>DATLXD010000359.1:0-1582 GCA_035575965.1 Pyrinomonadaceae bacterium
TGGGAAAATTGTTTATCGACTTTCGGTTGTTGCTCAGGCGTTGAAAACAAGTCAAGAAGCGATTACCGCAGATGTCGCAGACAAGCATATCTGAATCGTTCAATTTTCCGTTGCAAGATACTTCTGTCAATTCTCCTCTGCTTGTCTGTCCTCTCTACTCAATTCACCTACGTTATCATTTAATCTTTTTCAAACTTCCTTCGCCGCTGATTTGGCGACTTTCAATCCGCGCAACCTTTTCGGCTTTGGCAAAAGCCCGTAGGAAGTTTTCGCCCAAAACTTTGCGAATGTCTTGTTCCGAATAACCGCGCCGCAGCATTTCATAAGTTACGAGCGGCAAATCTTCCATTCCGTTCATTCCGGCGGGCAGAAACGGAACGCCGTCGTAATCCGAACCGATGCCGACTGAATCAATTCCGGCAACATTTTTGATGTGGTCGATGTGGTCAACGATGCGCGTGTAGCTCGGCAAATAAATCGGGTTTTCGCTCAAAAGTTTGCGCTCGGCTTCGTTGTATGCTTCGCGGTTGTCTTTGTGTTTTTCTCGAAGCGCGTCGATTTGCGGTTTTAAGCGCGTCGAGCGTTCATTTTGTTCGCGGTTCGTTCTTTCATCCAAAAATGCGGGATAGAAATTTATCATTATCACGCCGCCGTTTGTGGCGACTCTTTTCAAAATATCGTCGGAAACATTGCGCGTGTGGTTTGAAACGCCGCGCGCGCTCGAATGCGAAGCGATAATCGGCGCGGTTGAAACGTCCAACACGTCCGACATTGTTTTCACGGAAACGTGCGATATATCAACGAGCATTCCAAGGCGATTCATCTCGCGGACGACTTCTTTGCCAAAATCCGACAGCCCGTTATTCTTCGGCTGGTCGTTGTGCGCGTCCGCCCAATCGTGCGAGACGTTATGTGTCAAAGTCATATAACGAATGCCGAGCCGGTAAAAATTTCGCAAGGCATACAGCGAATTTTCAATCACGTAACCGCCTTCGATGCCCATCAAAGCGCAGACTTTATCCTGCTTTTTGGCACGGCGAATCTCGTCGGCGGTCGTGCAGGGCAAAAGCGCGTTCGGATGTTTCTCGACTTCACGATTCGTCGCGTCAATTAAATCCATCGCCCGCCGCATCGCGCCGCCGGTTTTCAAAGACGAGCCGGAAACGTAAATCGAAAAAAACTCGCCCGTAATTCCGCTTCGTTTGAATCTGTTCAAATCCGTGTGAAACGGGTCACCGTCTTTATGAAATTTGCCCGCCGAATCAGTCGCCAAATCAAAATCATCGTCAACCATCGGCGAAGGAATGTCGTTGTGACCGTCAATGACAATAGCTTTTTTATGAATCTTTAACGCCTGCGCCCAAATTTTCGGGTCTGCGCCCTGCGGCATTGTCTGACCGAAAGATTGCCCGACAGACAAAAGGACAAAAACAAAAAGCAGCAAAAGAGAAGCGGTTTTGGTTTTCATAATTTTACCGGATTGAAATTTTATCGAATTGAAATTTAGCAAGGTGATTTTAGCTTGTTTTAGTTTTTTTGAAAACAAAAGATTCTTTATGGCAGAAAAAAAAGGAATGAAAAT
>DATLXD010000360.1:0-6612 GCA_035575965.1 Pyrinomonadaceae bacterium
CTGACTTTGATGGTCGGCATCGTGATTGACGACGCGATTGTCGTGCTGGAAAACATTTATCGTTACGTCGAAGAAAAAGGCATGGATCCGTTTCAAGCGGCAATCGAAGGCACGCGCGAAATCGGTTTAGCTGTTTTGGCAACGACGCTATCGCTAATGGCGGTGTTTTTGCCAATTGGATTTATGGGCGGCATCGTCGGACGTTTTATGTCGAGCTTCGGCTTGACCGCTTCGTTCGCCATTGCCGTTTCCCTGCTCGTTTCGTTCACTTTAACGCCGATGCTCGCGGCGCGTTTGATAAAAAGGAAAGACGTAAAAGAAGACCCGACCAACATTTACGACGACATTGCCGAAGACAAAGCGGATGCGTACTCGGAAAGCAATCTGGCGAAAAACGCCGACATTCAGGAAATCAAAGGTGACGGAATGTTGGCGGGTTCGCAGAGAGACAAACCGAATGTTTCCGATAATCCGAAACATTCCAGCGACAGCAAAAATTCGTGGTTTTACCGTTATATCGACGGAGCTTACACATTCCTTTTGAAATTTTCGATGGCGCATCGCTGGCTGATTGTCGGACTCTGCATTCTGGTAATGATTGCCACCGTGCCGCTATTTATGCTCGTCGGTAAAAACTTTTTGCCGGTTGACGACCAATCGCAGTTTGAAATTTCCCTGCGCGCGCCGGAAGGCTCGACGCTCGAAGCGACATCGGCGCGATTTGAACTCATTGCGACGGATGTACGGAAAATGCCGGGCGTTACCGACACGCTTGTCACCGTCGGCGGCGGACAGCAGCAAGTCGTCAACGCCGGTTCGATTTACGTCAAACTTTCGGACATCGGCGACCGCGAAAAATCGCAGGAGGAAGTGATGGTCGATGCCCGCGAACTCCTAAAAAATCCGGCGTATAACCCGGAACAGCTCAGAGCCGCTGTCCAACAGGTTGCGGCGTTTTCGGGCGGCGGTTTTCGCAACGCCAATGTGCAGTTTTTAATCGGCGGACCGGATTTGAAAAAGCTCGAAGAATATTCGGCGAAATTGGTTGAAAAAATAAAAACTTTGCCTGATGCGGTTGACGTCGATTCGACTTTGATAAGCGGAAAACCGGAAGTCCAGCTCGAAGTCGACCGCACTCGCGCAGCGGATTTGGGCGTGCGCGTCGGCGACATTTCGCAGGCGTTAAATACTTTGATTGCCGGACAGGAAGCGACGACTTTTAACGAAGGAACCGAGCAGTACGACGTGCGCGTGCGGGCAATCAATAATTTCCGCAGTGATGTCGAAGGATTAACCAGAATCAGCGTGCCGTCTTCAAAAACGGGTTTGGTAACGCTCGATAATGTCGTCACAACCAAGGAAGGCGCGGGACCGAGTTCGATAGACCGCTTGAATCGCCAGCGTCAGGTGACGATTCTGGCAAACGTCCGTCCGGGCGGCTCGGCAGCCGAAGTCGTCGATCAAATCAATGGTTTCGTGAAGGAACTGAACATTGACGCAGGCTACAAAACCGGACTCGTCGGGCAATCGAAAGAGTTGGGGAAAGCCGGAACTTATTTTTTGCTCGCCATCATTTTGTCGTTCGTTTTTATGTATATCGTTCTGGCGGCGCAGTTTGAATCGTTTATCCATCCGGTGACGATTTTGCTGACTTTGCCGCTTTCGATACCGTTTGGCATTTTGTCAATTTTAATCGCCGGGCAAACCGTTAATATCTTTTCCGGCTTAGGTTTGCTGCTTCTTTTCGGCGTCGTGAAAAAGAACGCGATTTTGCAGATTGACCACACGAACGGACTCCGCGCCAAAGGAATGGCTCGTTACGACGCGATTATCCAGGCAAACCGCGACCGTCTGCGTCCGATTTTGATGACGACGATTGCGCTGGTCGCCGGGATGATTCCGCTTATCGTTTCGACGGGCGCGGGCGCGGGAACGAATCGTTCGGTCGGCGTGCTGGTGGTCGGCGGACAAAGTTTGTGTTTATTGCTGACTTTATTGGCAGTTCCGGTTTTCTATTCGCTGTTTGACGACTTGAGTGAAGCGAGAATTTTCGGGCGTGTCGGCAATCTATCATCGCGCTTTTTCGGCGGTTTGAAACGAAAATTTTCGACGGCGACAAGTTCTCTCTTTAGCAAGCAGTAATTGTAGGGGCAGGTCTTGTGCCTGCCCAATGAGCGCAGCGAAAATTTCTTTGATTAGATTCAACTTGAATCTCAATTGAAACGATTAGCGACATACGTCGCTTTGGGTAGGCACAAGACCTGCCCCTACAAGATTGGTATGAACAAGCAATTATTTCTAACATTTTTATTTATATTCTTTCTAAGTTTTGTCGAAATAAAAGCGCAAGACACAACTCCTTCGCCTAATCCAACACCGGTAGTTGTTGAACCCAAAACAGTCGTTGAACCGGAAAAAAAATTGACCGACGAATTAAAAGCGGTTGACGATAAACAGAATGTTCAGCCGGAAAACTTGAAAGACGTTCCGCCCATTGCGCCGAATTACGAATCGGAAGACCGCAATTTACCCGACTTGGGACTGGTCGGCGTGGATATGATGCAGCAGAAACCGCTTTCATTGAAAGAAGCGATTACGCTGGCACTCGAAAACAATAAAGACATCGAAGTCTCGCGCCAGAGCGTGCGGCTTGCCGAGTTTGATTTGACGGCGGGCGAAGGATTTTACGAGCCGCGCTTTTCCGGCAACACGCAGTATGAACGGGCGACGCTTCCGAATGTCAGTATTTTTAGCACGAACAAAACGACAACCAACAACTCGGTTGTCGGCAACGCGCGTTATCAAGGTTTTATTAGAAAACTCGGCACGATTTACAGCGCGGAATTTAATAACACACGAGTCGGAACCGATAATCCGATTTCGATTTTGAGTCCGCAATACAATAGCGGTTTGACTTTCAGCATCGCGCAGCCGCTGATGCGCGGCAGACGTTTTGATAACGGGCGGCGCGTAATCGAGATTGCCAAACGTAATCTCAGCCTGACCGACACGCAGTTTCGTCAACGCTCGATTGAAATTATCGCCAATGTACAGCGCGCTTATTGGGATTTGACTTTCTCGCTCAGAAATCTACAGGTTCAGCGCGACGGCGTGCGCGATGCTAAAGACCAACTCGTGCATAACAAACGTCTTGTCGAAGAAGGACAGCTTGCGCCGGTTGACATCATCGCGGCAGAAACTCAAGTTGCGAATTTCGAGCAGAATGTTTATATCGCGCTCGAAGAAGTCGGTCGCGCCGAAAACAACTTGAAAAATCTAATTGCCGAAAACCGCAGCGATACGATTTGGAGCGAATCAATCGTGCCGACCGATTCGGTCGAACTCGACGCGCCGCGCACAACTCTGCCGGAAGCCTTGGCTTTGGCTTTGCAAAATCGTCCCGAAATCGAACTCAACAAAGTCGCCGCAGATATTAACGAGATTGACCGGCGTTTTTATCGTGAGCAGACAAAACCGCAAGTTGATTTAGTTGCCAGCTACACGACTTCGGGTATCGGCGGAAGTCAAAATGAAAATTTCAGGAGTCCGTTTGCCGCCGTCTGTGACCCGAACGCAGCGGATTTTCAAACTTGTTTAGTTCGCCAACAACAGCAAACCGTCCAACAGCAAACATTTTTGCAAGGCATCGGCGGCGCGGCTTCCGGTTTTACGGATATTTTTTCAAATCGTTACCCGACATTTCGCGCCGGCGTGCAGTTTAACATTCCTCTGGGAAACAAAACTGCGAAGGCGCAGCTCGGACGCGCTCTGGTTGAAGGCGAAAGAGTTAAAACGCAGCGCGAGCAAGTCGAACAAAATATCCAGGTTGATGTGAGAAACTCTCTGCAAGCAGTCAGAACATCGGAAGCGCGTCTGCGTTCGGCGGCGATTTCGCGCGAAAACGGCGAAAAACAATACGCTTCCGAGCAAAGAAAACTCGACGCGGGACAATCGAACATCTATCAGGTTTTGGAACGTCAAACCGCTTTGGTAGTCGCCCGCAGCGCGGAACTTCGCGCGCAAACCGAACTCAATAAAGCAATTGCCGAACTGCAACGCTCGACGGGAAATTCTTTGAAAGCAAACAATGTCGAAGCGCGGTTGAGAAGATAAAAAATTCAAACAAGTTTCTAATTGTAAAAATTCTATTTGAAAAGGAGAGTAAAACTAAAAATTGCTCTCTTTTTACTTGTCAGCGCAAACGCATCGCTATAACCTCTAATATATGAAAGAAATAAATGTCATCGGCGGCGGCTTTGCCGGAGTCGAAGCGGCGTGGCAAGCGGCTGAAAACGGCGCGAAAGTAAAACTTTTCGAGATGCGTCCTGTTCAAAAAACGCCCGCGCACCGGACGGAAAAACTCGCGGAAATTGTTTGTTCGAATTCTCTGAAAAGCGACGAAATCGGAAGTGCGCCGTATCTTTTGAAGGAAGAATTACGGCGCGGAAATTCGCTCGTAATGGAAGCCGCCGAAAAAACAAAAGTTCCAGCAGGCGCGGCACTCGCCGTCGATAGAGGTAAGTTTGCCGATTACATCACGGAAAAAATCGAAAACCATCCAAACATTACTCTGATTCGTGAAGAAACAAAAGTAATTCCAGAAGATGAAATTACGATTATCGCTACAGGTCCATTAACTTCCGATGCTTTGACTTTAGAAATTATGCGGCTGACGGGCGATGACCAGCTTTATTTTTACGACGCGATTGCGCCGATTGTCGCGGCTGATTCGATTGATATGAATATCGCTTTTAAAGCGGCGCGTTACGGCAAAGGCGGCGACGATTATATCAATTGTCCTTTTGACCGAGAGCAATATGAAGTTTTTTATAATGCGCTGGTTGAAGCAAAATCAGTTCCGCTCAAACGCTTTGAAGATACGAAATGGTTTGAAGCGTGTCTGCCGATTGAAGAATTGGCAAGACGCGGCGTTGACACTTTGCGTTTCGGCTGTATGAAGCCGAAAGGTTTGCCGCTTCCGGCGACCGGACGCGAGCCTTACGCGGCTGTGCAACTCAGACAGGAAAATTTGATGGCTGACGCTTTTTCCCTTGTCGGTTTTCAAAACCATCTGCGTTACGGCGAACAGGAACGAGTTTTAAGGTTGATTCCGGGAATGGAAAACGCCGATTTTTTGCAGTTCGGACAAATTCACCGCAACACTTTTATCAATTCGCCGAAAATCTTAAAAGACACTTTGCAGACGCGCGAAACACCGAATATATTTTTTGCCGGACAAATTACGGGCGTTGAAGGTTACATCGAATCGGTCGGAACAGGCTGGCTTGCAGGTTTGAACGCGGCGCGATTAATGAGAAATGAAAATTTAATAACTGCACCGACCTCCAGCGCAATCGGCGCATTATGCCGTTATGTTGCAAACACCGAAACGAAAAATTTTCAGCCCGTCAATATCACATTCGGCTTGCTCGAAGAATTGCCGCTCGAACTTCGCAAAAAATATCGCAACAAGCGCGAACGTCACAACGTCCAGGTTGAACTTGCGCTGAAAGATTGGGACGAATGGCTAAACAGCTTTAAAGGAGTTGCTGTTTCTGCTTAAAATTTATGATATTTCACAGCTTAGAATTGTCTGATTTGTTATGGCTTCTTGTCAGCTTGCTGGTCTTTTTACTGCCTTTCATTTTGGGTGGTTTAGCGATTTATGTTTTGAGAAAAAAGAAAAACGCAAGGGATGTTTGAATCAACTGAAATTCTAATCGTTCTCGCGCTCTTCATCGTAGCAATTCTTTATTCTTCGGTCGGACACGGCGGTGCGTCGGGTTATCTGGCGGTGATGGCTTTTTTGAGCGTCGCGCCAAATGTAACAAAACCAACCGCGCTCATCTTAAATATCTTTGTTGCTTCGATTGCCACATTTCAATTTTATCGGCGCGGATTTTTCGATTGGAAAGTTTTCCTGCCGTTTGCCGCAGCTTCGATTCCGACGGCTTTTCTCGGCGGAATGATTTCCCTGCCGACGCAGATTTACCGCCCGCTTTTAGGAGCAATTCTTTTGTTTGCGGCGTTTCGTCTTGCCTGGAATTTTACGAGCGAAAAACCGATTATCGCGCCTTCAATTTGGTTGGCATTAATAATTGGCGCGATAATCGGATTTCTTTCCGGTTTAGTCGGTGTCGGCGGCGGAATTTTTCTCACGCCTGTTTTGCTCCTTACAAATTGGACGGAAACAAAAAAAGCCGCCGGAATTTCGGCAATGTTTATTCTGGTCAATTCGATTTCAGGGCTTTTGGGAAGTTACGCGCAAGTCGGTAATTTACCGGCAAACGTCTGGTTTTGGATTGCGGCGGCAATCCTCGGCGGGACGATTGGTTCGACTCTGGGAAGTAAGTATTTTAATTCGCTGACACTGCGGCGTGTTTTGGCATTTGTTTTGTTGATTGCGAGCTTCAAAATGTTCTTTACATAACACGAAGCAAACAAAAAAGCCTGAGTTTAGAAAACTCAGGTTAAATACTTTACAACTTAAATTTTACCCGAAAGAATCTAGATTCAAGTTTCGGCTTTCGATTGTTAGAAAGGAAGCGGAAACGGAATTCTATTGCGCCAGTTGCCATTATTGGTGGTGCGGCGACGGTTGCGATTGTAATC